>NZ_JBFARO010000008.1:0-173120 GCF_040677125.1 Actinomadura sp. NPDC049382 | reverse complement strand
GGGCGGCCGGCCGTGCGGCGCCCGCCCGCCGCGCGTGTCGAGGGTGATCAGGCCGGCCCGCTCGTCCACCCGGATGCGCAGCTCGGCGCCGCCGTCGGTGCGCAGCGCGTGCGCGACCAGCGAGGTCCCGTCGGACGGGACGACCGCGGTGAGCCCGTTCGCGCCGCGTACCGCACGGCCGCGCAGGTCGCAGTCGGCGATCCGCACCCGCTGCGGCATCGTGCGGGCGGACAGCGTCCCGCCGGGCTTGCACCACGCGGGCGCGTTCAGCGTGCCGGTGGACGCCGGTCCGGCGAGCCCCGTGCCGGTGAACGCGGTGCCGGTGAGCGTCGCGGCGGCGGCGACCGCGGCCCCCGTCCTCAGGGTCGCCCGTGGAAAGTCGCGCATGGCAGTTTCTCCGATGTTCGAGAGCGTGCTCTGGCAGTCTTTCGTGGGCGCGGGAAAGGGAAACGGGCGCATTCTAAAATGATCACCATGATGAGGCTCGGCGTGGCCCGCGCCGACCGCCTCGATGGACATTTATCGAGAAAATGCCGACGCCGCTCTCCGGTGACGTCTGCCAGCTGTAGGTAAATCATCCCCCATAATCGTGTAAACGTGTTTATTGCGTCCCCATACGGAAAAGCCGTGAGTAATCCGGCAACTCGGGATCAAACAGAACACCGTTGCCGCGAGGCGGGTGCCGTACCGGCTCCCCCCGCAGTTCCCCCGTCCGCCCGGCAGCGTTCAGGAAGCAGAGGTGTTCAACGTGCAGACGCAGACACAGGTGCGGGAACTCATGGGCATGAGCGTGACCGACACCCACGGGACCAAGGTCGGCACGATCAAACAGGTCTACCTCAACGACGACTCCGGCTCCCCGGAGTGGGTGACCGTGCACACCGGCTGGTTCGGCATGCGGGAGAGCTTCGTCCCGCTGTCCGGCGCGCGGAAGAACCAGGACATGCTGCAGGTCCCGTACGACAAGGAGACCATCAAGGGCGCTCCGAACGTGGACGCGGACGAGCACCTGTCGCACGCGCAGATCGTCGACCTCTACCGCCACTACGGCGTACGTCCCCCGGGCGGGCGCCGGGAGGGGCGTGAGGGCGAGGACGCCTCCCGGACGGCCGGCGAGCGCGGGACGGCGGACGAGAGCAAGACCGGCACGGCGGGCATGACCGACACGGGCATGACCGACACGGGCACGACCGACACGGGGACCACGGGCACGACCGAGTCCGCCGGTCCGGCCGCACCGGCGGGCAGCGCCGCGGGCACGGCGGGCGCCGCCGGGATGGCCGTCCGGCCGGACAGGGACAGGGAGAAGCAGCAGGCCCGCGGGCAGACCATGCCGCCGCAGTCGGCGCGCGAGGGCGCGGAGGCCCCGATGACCGAGATCACCCGGTCGGAGGAGCAGATGCGCATCGAGACCGAGCGGCACGAGGCCGGCCGCGTCCACGTGCACAAGTACGTGGAGACGGAGATGGTCGAGCGCACGATCCCGGTCTCGCACGAGGAGGTCAGGATCGACCGCGAGCCGATCGTGGGCGGCGAGGCGAACCCGAAGATCACCATCGCCGAGGACGACCACGAGATCATCCTCTACGAGGAGCGCCCGGTCATCGCCAAGGAGACCGTCCCGGTCGAGCGCGTCCACGTCCGCACCGAGCAGGTGCAGGACGAGCAGACGGTGCGCGGCGAGCTCCGCAAGGAGCGCATCGAGGTCACCCGCGACGACGGTCCCCGCTCCGAGGGCGAGCGGGGGACCGGCCGCCCGTCCACGTGAGCCCTCCGCCCGCGGTGGGCACGGTGGCGCCGCGCCGCCGCGCCCCGCCCGAGCGACGACTCGGTCCCGAGTACGGCACGCACCACCACCGGATGGCGAGCGTCCGGGCCGGCTGATCACCCGCCAGCCGCCCGGGCGCTCGCGCGCGCCGTGCCGCGGCGGCGGCCGTTCTGGCGGCGAGCGGTGCGGCGGCGAGCCGTGCGGCCCGGGTGGCCGGACGTGGCCATGGTGAGGAAGGTGCGCCCGCGCCCGCGCCCGCCGGGCAGCGCGGGAGGGGCGGTGGCGATCACGGCCGCCGCCCGTCCGACCGGCTTTGTTCGGCACATGATTCAACGTGTGAATTTAGTGGCCGTCAACCCCTCTTTCCCAGTTTTCACGGGGCTCCGGTGCCCAATAGGCAGGTTTGTTGACAGCTACGGGGGAGCCGGGGGAGGTTCCTGGGAGACGACGTCGCCGAGCGCGGAGGTCGTGGCCGATCCGGGCGTGCCGCGACCTCCGCGCCCGGCCGCGCGCGGTCCGCCGGGCCGCGCGGCGTCCTCGGAGCGACCCAGGAGGGACGACTTGCGACACCCCCACAGCCGCGTCATCGCCACCCGGATCGGGCGATCACTGGTCGCGCTCGCGACCATCGCCGCCCTCCCGTCCGCCATCGCGGCGCAGCCCGCGCAGGCCGGCGGGCCCCCGGCCTACCTCGACGCCCGCCTCTCCGCGTCCGCCCGCGTGAGCGACCTGCTCGGCCGGATGACGCTGGAGGAGAAGGTCGGCCAGATGACCCAGGCCGAGCGCGGCGCCATCGACGGCGACCGCGACCAGATCACCGCCCTGGCCCTCGGCTCGGTGCTCTCGGGCGGCGGGTCGGTGCCGGCCGACAACACCCCGTCCGGCTGGGCGGACATGGTGGACGCCTACCAGTCGAAGGCGCTCGCCACCCGGCTGAAGATCCCGCTGCTGTACGGGATCGACTCGGTCCACGGCCACAACAACCTCGTCGGCGCGACGGTCTTCCCGCACAACATCGGCCTGGGCGCGACCCGCGACCCCGGGCTCGTCAAGGAGGCGGAGCAGATCACGGCCGTCGAGACCAAGGCGACCGGCCCGCAGTGGGTGTTCGCGCCGTGCGTCTGCGTCAGCCGCGACCTCCGCTGGGGCCGGACGTACGAGTCCTTCGGCGAGGACCCCCGGCTCGTGAAGGAGATGGCGGTCGCCATCGAGGGCTTCCAGGGCCGCCGCAAGAGCGACATGGCCACGAACCGGCACGTCCTCGCGACGGCGAAGCACTTCGCGGGCGACGGCGACACGGTGTTCGGCTCGTCCACCAGCGGGACGTACACGATCGACCAGGGCGTCACCGTCACCGACCGGAAGACGTTCGCGAAGATCGACCTGTCGCCCTACGTCACCGCCGTCCACAAGTACGGCGTCGGCAGCATCATGCCGTCGTTCTCCAGCGTCGACTGGACGGAGGACGGCGTCGGCAACCCGGTCAAGATGAGCGCGCACAAGGAGCTGCTCACCGACGTCCTCAAGAAGAAGATCGGCTTCGACGGGTTCCTCATCAGCGACTGGGAGGCGATCCACCAGATCCCGGGCGACTACCCGACGCAGGTCCGGACGGCCGTCAACGCCGGCATGGACATGTTCATGGAGCCCTACAGCGCGCCGCAGTTCGTCCAGACGCTGATCGCCGAGGTGAAGGCGGGACGCGTGCCGATGGCGCGCATCGACGACGCCGTGCGGCGCATCCTCACCGCGAAGGTCGAGATGGGGCTGTTCGAGCACCCCTACACCGACCGCGGCCTGGCCCCGGCGATCGGCTCGGCGCAGCACCGGGCGGTCGCGCGGGAGGCCGTCGCGAAGTCGCAGGTTCTGCTGAAGAACGCGGGGCACGCGCTGCCGCTGCGCAAGAACGAGCGGATCTACGTGGCGGGCGTGAACGCCGACGACATCGGCAACCAGGCGGGCGGATGGACGGTCACCTGGCAGGGGTCGTCCGGTGACATCATCCCCGGCACGACGATCCTGGACGGCATCAAGCAGAACTCGTCCCACGTCACCTACAGCGCGGACGCGTCGGCGCCCATGTCCGGCAGTGACGTCGGCGTGGTCGTGGTCGGCGAGACCCCGTACGCGGAGGGCGTCGGCGACGTCGGCAACGGGCACACGCTGAACCTGTCGGACGCCGACAAGGCCAACATCGACAAGGTGTGCGCCGCGATCCGGACCTGCGTCGTCCTCGACGTCGCGGGACGGCCGCAGATCGTCACCGACCGGCTGTCCGCGATGGACGCGTTCGTCATGTCGTGGCTGCCGGGCAGCGAGGGCGCGGGCGTCGCGGACGTCCTGTTCGGCAAGCGCCCCTTCACCGGCCGCCTGCCGGTGACGTGGCCGCGCAGCGAGGCCCAGGAGCCGATCAACGTCGGCGACCGCGCGTACCGGCCGCTGTTCCCCTACGGCTACGGCCTCCGCACCGGGCGCCACCACTGATCCGCGTCCACTGATCCACGGCAGCCGCCACTGATCCACGGCAGCCGCCACTGATCTACGGCAGCCACCAGACCGGCATCCCCGCCGAGGGCCGGCCGTCCACCACCCCTTGGACGGCCGGCCCTGCTGTTTTCGGTGGGCTCGTCCCATTTTGTTCGTCCCGCGCCGTTTATCGTGCACCGCCCGGGAGAGGCTGCCTCCGTGGAAGGGAGGCCCGAGTGGACCGGGAGCCGCGGACCGCGTTCGTGCTCGGCGGCGGCGGCGTCCTCGGCGCGCACGAGGTCGGCATGCTGCGGGCGCTGGCGGAGACCGGCGTCCGGCCGGACCTCGTCGTCGGGACGTCCATCGGCGCGCTGAACGGCGTGTTCGTCGCGGCGGAGCCGGACACGGCCGTCGAACGCCTCACCGCCCTGTGGTCGGACGACTCCGTCCGCGACGTGTTCGGCTCGCGGCTGTGGGCGCGGCTGTGGACGCTCGCCCGCTCCGGCACCCACCTGCACTCCAACGAGCCGCTGCGCCGCATGCTCGACGAACTGCTCCCCGTCCGGACGTTCGAGGAGCTGGAGATCCCGTTCCAGTGCGTCGCCGCGGGGATCGAGACGGCGATGGCGCACTGGTTCAGGTCCGGGCCGCTGCCGCCCGCCGTGCTGGCCTCCTGCGCCGCGCCCGGCCTGCTGCCGCCCGTCCGGATCGGGGACCGGCACTACTTCGACGGCGGGCTCGTCCACAGCATCCCGGTCGGCCGGGCCGTGATGCTCGGCGCGACCACGGTCTACGTCCTGCACGTCGGGCGCATCGAGCGGGACCTGCCGCCGCCGCGCCGCCCGTGGGAGGTCGGCCTGGTCGCGTTCGAGATCGCGCGCCGGCACCGGTTCTTCGAGGAGATGGCGACTCTGCCGGACGGGCTGTCCGTGCACGTCCTGCCGGCGGGCGGGGCACCGCGGAAGGCCGGCGTCGACCTCGCCCAGATGCGGTACAGGAACGTGTCCGGGATACGGGCTCACATCGAACGGGCCTACCAGGCATCCTTGGAGTACCTCAAAGAACGAGCATGACATGCCTCCCCTCCCCGTCCGCCGCCTCCTCCTCACCCCGCTGCTGTTCGCCCTGACCCTGCTGGTCGTCGTGCTGTTCCCGGTCGCCTTCGCGGTGACCTCGCTGATCGGGCGCGACCGGCGGCGGGCGCGCCGGCTGCTGTGGTTCGCGCTCGCCTGGGGCACCCGGGAGTCGGCCGCCGTGCTGGAGTGCGGCCTGCTGTGGCTCCGCCGCCGGACCCGCGACGACCGGCACTACGACGTCATCCGCCGCTACGTCGCCGGCCTGTACGGGACGGCGCGGCGGCACCTCGGGCTGCGCGTGGAGATCACCGGCGGCGGGGCGGAGCCGCCCGGCGACCGGCCGCTGATCGTCCTCAGCCGGCACGCCGGGCCGGGGGACGCGCTGCTGCTCGTCCACCACCTGCTGACCGACTACCGGCGGCGGCCCCGCGTGGTCATGAAGGCGCAGCTGCAGCTCGACCCGTGCATCGACATCGCCGCGAACCGCATGCCGAACGTGTTCGTCACGCCCGGCGGCGGCGCCGTCGAGGACATCGGCCGGCTCGCCGCCGGGCTCGGCCCCCGCGACGCGCTGCTGATCTTCCCGGAGGGCGGCAACTTCTCCCCGGCGCGGCGGCGCCGCGCGATCCGGCGGCTGGCCCGGCTCCGCCGCACGGACGAGGCGGTCCGCGCCGCCGCGATGCGCAACCTGATGCCGCCCCGCCCCGGCGGCGTGCTGGCCGCGCTCGACGCCGCCCCGGACGCCGACGTGGTGTTCGTCGCGCACACCGGCCTCGACGACATGGCCGCGGTCGGCGACATCTGGCGGCGCATCCCGCTCACCGCCCCCGTCCACGCCCGCTGGTGGCGGATCCCCGCCGAGGACGTCCCCGACGGCCGGGACGCCCGCGTCGACTGGCTGTACCGGGAGTGGGAGCGCGCCGACGCCTGGATCGGCGAGAACCGGGCACACGCGGCCGGGTGACATCATGGACGCATGGGCGAAGAGGGGTCCGTGCGGGTCGATCTGTGGATCTGGTCCGTGCGGCTGCTGAAGACCCGCTCGATGGCGACGACGGCGTGCAGGGCGGGCCATGTCCGCGTGAACGACGAGCGCGCCAAGCCGTCCACGACGGTGAAGCCCGGCGACACGGTGCGGCTCCGCCATGACGGGCGGGAGCGCGTCGTCGTGGTGCAGAAGATCGTCCGCAAGCGGGTCGGGGCGCCGGTCGCGCAGGAGTGCCTGATCGACAAGAGCCCGCCCCCGCCGCCGCGCGAGGCGCTCATCCCGGTCGGCCGCCGCGAGCGCGGCGCGGGCCGTCCCACCAAGCGCGACCGGCGCGAGCTGGAGCGCATCCTCGACCGCTACCGCACCCTCAACAGCCCGCCGCCCCGCGACGACGACTGACCGGCGTGCCGTCCGCCTAGACGACGCGCGGTTCGGAGCGGGCGAGGACGGTGCCGCCGGCGTCCAGCGCCTCGGCGGTGACGTTGGGGGAGCGCGCGAGCGTCACGGCGGTCTCGAAGCCCGTGCGCTCGACCGTCCGCGACACCACGGGACGGGTCTCGGAGCCGGTGCGGAAGCGCCACGCGGCCACGCCGGTCGCGCCGTTCCAGCTCGCGTGGACCCGCATCCGGTCGCCCGGCAGCGGCGCCACCGCGACGGCGGGCCGGTCGGCGGGCCGGCCCTCCCAGGCGGCGCGGTAGGCGCGGTACGAGCCGTCGCCGATGCCGGTGATCTCCAGGACGGGCGTCCCGTCGGCGGCGAACTCCGTCATCGCCGGAGTCGACCCCCAGCCGACGAGCGCGTTGCCGTCCGGCAGCGTCTGCAGGTTGCCCATGTACTGCCCGTAGGTCGTGCCGTCGGCGTACTCGCGGACGAGCGACGCCCGCCGGCCCGCCTCGTCGACCCGGAGCACGATGCCGCGCGACGGGCCGTCGCCGACGTCGGTGATGTGGTTGTCGAACAGGGTGATCGTCCCGTCCGGCTGCCGGCGGGCGTCGTGCTGCCAGGCGAAGGCGGCGCCCGCCCCGAACGCGAAGTCGCCGCGCCGCCCGCCGAGCCGCCACCGGACGGCGCCGGTCCGCCGGTCGACCGAGTAGACCGCGCAGGTGTTGCGGGCCGAGATCAGCAGCGCGTCGCCGTCGTCCTGCACGGAGTTGACGTGGACCGGGTCGAACACCTTGCCCGGCGTGCCGTTCGCGTCCTTCGTCAGCGGCGTTCGCGTCTCGGCGATGCCGATGTGGTCGAGCGCGCTCCAGTCGAGCAGCACCTCGCCCGTGCGGACGTCGATCTCCTGGACCCGCCCGTCGAGGACGCGGCCCCGGCGCGGGCCGCCGATCGGGCGCAGGTCGGCGGTCACCTCCGGATAGGCGATGATCAGCGCCGTTCCGCGGTCGGTGAGCGCGAACTCGTGCAGGTCGCCGGAGACCCCGTCGCCGGCCTGGACCTCGGCGACGCGCCGGTAGTCGGCGCCGAGGACCACCCCGGTGCCGGCGCCGTGGCCGCCCGTCCGGCGCTCGCCCTCCCAGAAGGTGAGGACGGGCGCGCCCTCGTACTCCTGCACGCGGACGTCGGTGACCAGCAGCTCCGACCGGTAGATCCAGACCGGCTCGCCGGCGTCGTCGACGATGAGGGCGTCGGCGGCGTCGGTGCCGCGGAACGGGGCGAGGAACAGCAGGCCGTCCGCGGTCCGGCCGAGGCGCCGCGCCGTCAGACCGGGCGGCCTGACGTCGGGGAGGGTGAGGTAGCGGTCCGGCGCCGCGGGCTCCGCCACCTTCGAAGGGCGCCCCGCCCCGGCGCCGCTGAGGAGCGCGGCCCCTCCGACCAGCCCCGCTGCCAGGACACCGCGACGTGTCACGCTCATGCGCCCTGGTTTACCTGCGCTATCTGAAAACTCCATGAGAATCGCGCGGACGCGGCGGGCTTACTCCGGAGCACGCCGGATCGCGCGGTGTTACGCGGGTCCGTCGGCGAAGCGGCGCTCGGACTCCAGCGCGGACGCCACGTCCCGCGGGTAGGTGCGCCGTGCCCGCACCAGCAGCAGCCCGTTGACCAGCAGGGGGAGCAGCGCCAGGAGGAACGCGCGGTCCAGGCCGACCCCCGAGTCCCGGCCGTCGTCCAGCCGGCCCGACAGCCAGCCGAACAGCACGGGCGCCACCGCCTCCGCCGACATCCGGACGATCGTCCGGATCGCCTCCGCCCGGCCCCACAGCCGGAAGTGGACGACGTCCAGCCGCACCGCGTCCAGCGGCGGGTTCGCGGCGGCGAGCGCGGCGCCCGCGAGCGTGAACAGCGGCAGCGCGACCAGCGCCTCGCCGCTCAGCAGGCCGGGCAGGAACAGCAGCGCCGACGCGGCGAACGCCACTCCGGGCACGTTGACGCGCGCGCTGACCACGCCCCGGCGCACCAGGTGGTCGGCGATCCGGCCGCCGGCGAGCACTCCGCCGAGCGCGGCCAGCCCGATCACCGGGATGAACGCGGACAGCTCGCCGCGGCTCAGCGAGTACCGCTCCTCCACGAACACCATCGCGAACGTGCGCAGCCCCGCGAAGAAGAAGTAGCCGATGGCGGACGCCACGATGATCGTCACGTTCGTGCGGATGCGCAGGACGTGCCGTGCCGCCTGGAGCAGCGACATGCTCCCCGGGTCGGCGTCCAGGACGCTCCGCGGGTCCGGCCGCACGTCCGACCGGGCCACCTGCCGCTGGGCGGGCTCCGCGCCGCTCCGGCCGGCGGCGGACGCCTGCGCGCCGCGCGGCGGCTCCGGCAGCATCCGCCACAGCAGCACGGCCAGCACGAACCCGAGCACCGCGACGAACCAGAACGCGACCCGCCAGTTCAGCAGCGCGGCGATGTTGCCGCCCGCGATGAGCCCGAACCCGACCCCGACCAGCTCGCCGGCCAGGATGCGCCCCCACGTCCCGGCCCGCTCCTCGGGCGGGAACAGGTCGCCGATCAGCGACGCGACCGTGGGCCCCGCCGTGGCCGTCACCGCGCCCAGCGCCACCCGCGACGCCAGCAGCCACTCGTACGAGCTCGCCAGCCCGCCGACGATCATCGCGAGGCTCCACAGCGCGATGCTGCCCGCGAGCAGCGGCACCCGCGGCACCCGGTCGGTCAGCTGCCCGACCGGCAGCGTCGCGATCGCGCCGACCGCCGCCGGCGCGGCCGTGAGGATCCCGACCTGCGTGTTGCCGATGTGCAGGGAGCGGCGCAGTTCCTGGACGATCGCCCCGACGACCCCCGTGTCGGCCGTGTTCAGCGCGAGCACGCACGCGAGCAGCACCACGATGCGGGCCCGCCGTCTCCCGCCGAGCCGGTCCGCGAGGGCGCCGACGGCCCTTTTCCACGGCCGCGGGGTTCGCGCCGATGTCACCAACCACTACTGCCCCTGCACCGTCCGGGTATGTCGCGCCCGATCGGCGCCCGAGCTGCAGCGATCCGGCGAGACGGGCGCTAGGACGCGGTGGGTGAGCCCGGTGAGCCCGGTGCGCGGTCGGCGCGGGCGACGATCGACTGGAGGAGGTCCAGTGCGGCCCGCGCCCGGTCCGGGGTGAAACCGAAGATGTCGCAGATCGCCTGGTAGATGCCGGGCGCGTGCTCCCGCATCGCGCCGCCCTCGGGCGTCAGGCTCACGATGACCGTGCGCTCGTCGTCGGGATTGCGCGCCCGGAGCAGCAGCTTCCTCTTCTCCAGCCGCTTCAGCAGCGGCGTCATGGTGCCGTAGTCGAGCTGGAGCCGCGCCACGAGCTCGCCGACGGGAAGGTCACCGTATTCCCACAAAGTCGCCATGACCAGGTATTGGGGATAGGTCAGCCCGAGTGGTTCGAGGAGGGGGCGGTACACGGCCGTCATGGCCCGGGATGCCGCGTGCAGGTTGAAGCACACCATCTCGTTGAGGCGGACGGCGTCGTCCCCCTCGGTCGGCGAACTGTTCACGTCCAGAGCCTAGCAGGCGATTGCCTACGACACTATTTCCTCGTGCACAAGGTAAGTGTAGATTGACGGCAGGGGCATGATCCGGCGGCGGCGCCCCGCCCGCGGGGCGGGAGGCGGCCGGGCTGACCAGGTGGCGGTGGTGACAGGTGTTGCGAGGCCGGCGTGGCGAGTGCACGGCGCTCGACGAGTTGCTGGAGGCCGTCCGGGGCGGGGAGAGCCGCGCCCTGGTGATGCTGGGCGAGACGGGCGTGGGCAAGACCGCGCTGCTGGACTACCTGGTCGACCGGGCCCCCGGGTTCCGGATCGTGCGCATCACCGGGGTGCAGTCCGAGATGGAGCTGGCCTTCGCCGGCCTGCACCAGCTGTGCGCGCCGATGGCGGAGCGGTTCCAGCGGCTCCCCGACCCGCAGTGCGACGCGCTGCGCGCCGCGCTCGGGCTGAGCACCGGGCGCGCGCCCGACCGGTTCCTCGTCGGCCTCGCCGTCCTCGGCCTGCTCGCCGACGCCGCCCGCGAGCAGCCGCTGCTCTGCGCGGTCGACGACGCCCAGTGGCTGGACCGGGCCTCGGTGCAGGCGCTGGCGTTCGCCGCCCGCCGGCTGCAGGCGGAGTCGGTCGCGATGGCCTTCGCCGTCCGCGAGCCGGACGGGGCGCCGGAGCCGTCCGGCATGCCCGAACTGGCCGGCGTGCCGGAGATGGCGATCGGCGGCCTGCCCGACGAGGAGGCGCGGGCGCTGCTGCGCTCCGCCGTCACCGGGCCCTGGGACGAGCAGGTGCTGGACCGGGTCGTCGCCGAGGCGCGCGGCAACCCGCTGGCGCTGCTGGAGCTGCCGAAGGAGTTCGCCCCCGCCGAGCTGGCGGGCGGGTTCGGCGTGCCGAGCGCGGCGGGCCTCGCCGGCCGCATCCAGGAGATCTACGAGCGGCGCGTCGCGGGGCTCCCGCCCGCGGCGCGGCTGCTGCTGCTCGTCGCGGCGGCCGAGCCCGGCGGCGAGCCGGTGCTGCTGTGGCGGGCCGCCGACCGGCTCGGCATCGGCCTGGCGGCGGCGACGCCCGCCGCCGCGGCCGGGCTGGTCGAGATCGCCGACCGGGTCCGGTTCCACCATCCGCTCGTCCGCTCCGCCGTGTACTGGGCCGCGACGGCGGAGGACCGCCGCCGCGTGCACCGCGTCCTCGCGGAGGTCACCGACGCGGAGACCGACCCCGACCGTCGCGCCTGGCACGCGGCGCAGGGCGCGCGGGCCCCGGAGGAGGGCGTCGCGGCCGAGCTGGAGAGCTCCGCGGGCCGCGCGCGGGACCGCGGCGGGCTGGCGGCCGCGGCGGCGTTCCTCGCCCGCGCGGTGGAGCTGACGCCCGACCCCGTCCGGCGGCAGGAGCGGGCCCTCGCCGCCGCGTGGGCCGCGCACCGGGCGGGCACGCCCGACACGGCGCTGCGGCTGCTGTCGGTCGCCGAGGCGCTGACGCCGGACCGGCGGCTGCGCGGCGAGGTCGACCTGCTGCGCGCCGAGATCGCCTTCGCCGTCGACCGGGGCCGCGACGCGCCCGGCCTGCTGCTGCGCGCGGCCCGGCGGCTCACCCCGCACTCGGCGGCCATGGCGCGCGACACCTACCTGGAGGCGATCAGCGCGGCGCTGTTCGCGGGGCCCCTCGCCGACGGGGCCGGGCAACTGGAGACGGCCGCGGCGGCCCGGTCCGCCCCGCCGCCGCCCGGCGATCCGCGCCCGGCCGACCTGCTGCTGGACGGCCTGGCGCTGCGGATCGGCGAGGGCCTCGCCGCCGCGCTGCCGGCGCTGCGGCCCGCCCTGGAGGTCTTCAGCGGCCCGGACCTCGCCGAGGAGGACGGCCTGCGCTGGCTCTGGCTGGGCGGCGTGACCGCCGCGACGCTGTGGGACCACGAGGCGTGGGCGGTGCTCGCCGCCCGGCACGTCCGCCTCGCCAGGGAGTCCGGCCAGACCGCCGCGCTTCCGCTCGCGCTGACCCAGCACATCGCCGTGAACGTGTTCGCCGGCGAGCTGACGGCGGCGGCCGCGCTGGACGAGGAGGTCGCCACGGTGTCCGAGGCGATCGGGATACCCGTCCCGTCCTACGGGAGCATGCTGGTCACCGCCTGGCAGGGCCGGGAGGCCGAGTTCACCGCGCTGATGAAGAGGGTGGCGGTGGAGGCGCGGCGCCGGGGCGAGGGGAACGCGCTGACCGTCGGCGCCTGGGCGAAGGCCCTGCTCTGCAACAGCCTCGGCCGCTACGGCGACGCGCTGGCCGCCGTCCCCGAAGCGGCCGAGGACCGCCCGGCGCCCGTCGGCGCCGGGCCGTGGGCCCTGGTGGAGTACATCGAGGCGGCCGCCCGCACCGACCGGTTCGCGGACGCCGCGGTCGCCCTCCGGCGGCTCGGCGAGGCGACCCTTCCGGCCGGCACCGACTGGGCGCTCGGCGTCCACGCCCGCTCCCTGGCGCTCCTCAGCGAGGACACTGCTGCCGAGGACCGCTATCGCGAAGCGATCGAGCGGCTCGGCCGCGCCGGCGTCCGCGGCGAGCTGGCCCGCGCCCACCTGCTGTACGGCGAGTGGCTGCGCCGCGCGCGGCGGCAGCGGACGGCCCGGGAGCAGCTGCGCACCGCCCACGAGTCGTTCACCGCCATGGGCATGGAGGGCTTCGCCGGACGGGCCGCGAGCGAGCTGCAGGCCACCGGCGAGCACGTCCGCAGGCGCGCCACCGAGGCCGCCGGGGAACTGACACCGCAGGAGGCGCAGATCGTCCGGCTCGTCCGGGAAGGGCTGACCAACCCGGAGATCGGTGCCCGGCTGTTCATCAGCCCCCGCACCGTCGAATGGCACCTGCGTAAAACCTTCGGCAAGCTCGGCATCACCTCGCGCAGGCAGCTCCAGCGCACCCCCACCACCGGCAGGGCTTAGCCCCAGGGTCGGGGCCAGTAGTTCACCCTGGTCCCCGGGAGCGCCCTCACGGAGACAGTGGTCGAGAAGGGATCGACCACTGAGGAAGCGAGGACGCAATGAGCAACCCCGTATTGGAGCCTGCGGCCCGGGAGTTCGCCGAGGCGGTGTCCAAGCCGCCGTTCGTGTACGAACTGGACGTCGACGCAGCCCGCAAGGTCCTGGACGACGTCCAGGCCGCGCCGGTGCGCAAGCCCGACGTGGACGACAAGTGGATCACGGTGCCGGCCGAGGTCGGGGACGTGCGGGTGCGGATCGTCAAGCCCGTCGGCGCGTCCGGCATGCTGCCCGCCGTCCTCTACGTGCACGGCGGCGGCTGGGTGCTGGGCAACGCGGGCACCCACGACCGGCTCGTCCGCGAATTCGCCGTCGGCACGGGCGCGGCGATCGTCTTCGTCGAGTACGACCGGTCGCCCGAGGCCCGCTACCCCGTCGCGATCGAGCAGGCGTACGCCACCGCCCGCTGGATCACCGAGCACGGCGCCGGCGAGGGCCTCGACGCCTCCCGGCTGGCCGTCGCCGGCGACTCGGTCGGCGGCGACATGACCGCCGCGCTGGCGATCATGGCGAAGCGGCGCGGCGACGTCACGTTCGTGCACCAGTCGATGTACTACCCGGTGACGGACGCGGGGCAGGACACCGCCAGCTACCGCGAGTTCGCCGACGGCCCGCACCTGACCGCCAAGGCCATGGCGTGGTTCTGGGACGCCTACTGCCCCGACCCCGTCCAGCGGACGCAGGTCACCGCGTCCCCGCTGCGCGCCACCCTCGACGACCTGCGCGGGCTCCCGCCCGCGTTCCTGATCGTCGACGAGAACGACGTGCTGCGGGACGAGGGCGAGGCGTACGCGCGCCGCCTCACCGAGGCCGGCGTCCCCACCACCAGCGTCCGCTACAACGGCACGCTGCACGACTTCATGATGCTCAACCCCGTGCGCGACACCCGCGCCGCCCGGGCCGCCACGGCCCAGGCGATCGACGTCCTCAAGCACGTCCTCGGAAAGGCGGACTCATGAGCACCGACCGTCCCATCGTCGTCCTCGTCCACGGCGCCTTCGCGGAGTCGGCAAGCTGGAACGGCGTCATCAGCCGCCTGCGTGACCGCGGCCTGGACGCCGTCGCCGCCGGCAACCCGCTGCGCAGCATCCCCAGCGACGGCGCCTACGTCCGCGACGTGATCGCGAGCCTCGGCCGCCCGGTGATCCTGGTCGGCCACTCCTACGGGGGCATGGTCATCACGGAGGCGGCGTCCGGGAACCCGGCCGTCCGCTCCCTGGTCTACGTGGCGGGCTTCGCGCCGGAGCCGGGGGAGACCGCGTTCCTGCTGTCCGGCAAGTTCGAGGGCAGCACCCTCGGCGACGCGCTGAACGGCTACCCGCTCTCCGGCGGCGGCAACGAGCTCCGCATCGCCGACGAGAAGTTCCACCAGCAGTTCTGCGCCGACGTCGACCCGGCCGAGGCCGCGCTGATGGGCGCGACCCAGCGTCCGGTGACCGAGCGCGCGCTGACCGAGGGCCTCTCGGTGGACGAGCCGGCCTGGCGCACCGTCCCGTCCTGGTTCGTGTTCGGCTCCGACGACCGCAACATCCCGGCGGCCCTGATGCACTTCATGGCCGACCGCGCGGACGCGCGCGCGACCGAGGAGGTCACCGGCGCGTCCCACGCGCTCGCGGTCTCCCAGCCGGACGCCGTCGCCGCGATGATCGCCGAGGCCGCCGGCGCCACCTGAGACGCCGCGGCCGCGACCTGGCCGCGCAGCCGCCCGATCAGACGCCGCACCATCCGGTGCGGCGCCTGACGGACGGTGTCTCAGGGTTTGCGGGCCAGGACGACCCGGTAGCGCGGGCTGCCGTCCTTCCGCCGGCCCACAGACGGCAAGGGCGCCGTCGTCACGTCGAACCCGGCCGCCGCCAAGTCGTCGCTCACCGCGCCCAGGGGGCAGGTGCGGTAGTACATGACGAACGGCGGACGCCACACGGCGTTCCGAACCCGCATGGCCGCGTCGAACCCGAGCAGCGCCCAGTACCAGACGGACGTGAAGGGCGGCGGCGCACCGATCGGGAAGGCGAAGAGCCCGCCGGGCCGCAGCGCGCGGTGCACCCCGGCGAAGACGGCGGGCCGCTCGGCGGGCAGCAGGTGCCCGAGCGCCCCGAAGGTCACCGCGAGGTCGAAGCCCCCGGCGAACGGCAGCGCCCGCGCGTCCGCCCGCACCCACTCGGCGTCCGGGTGCGCCTTCCGCGCCTGCGCGAGCATGCCGGCGCTGAAATCGACCCCGGTGACCCGCCCCCGGCACAGGGGCCGGAGCACCCGCATCCCCGCGCCCGTGCCGCAGCACACGTCCAGCCCCTCGCCGAACGGCCCGAGCGGACGCAGCGCCTCGGCGGTTGCGTCGAGGATGCCGCCGGGCGTTCGGAACGGCGTGCGGTCGAACTTCGGAGCGAGCAGGTCGTAGCCGTGCTCCACCGAAGAGAGGGCCTGGACCGCCAACTCGCGCGCGGACGGGCCCTGGGGGGAGAACACCGGTCAGCCGGCCCGGGTGAGGGCGTCGATCGCGGCGACGTCCTCCGCGGTGAGGTCGAACCCCTCCAGGTCGAAGTTCGCGGCGATCCGCTCCCGGCGCGACGACCTCGGAAGAATGACGATCTCGTGCTCCAGATGCCACCGCAGGACCACCTGGGCGGGAGTGACCCCGAGCCGCTCCGCGATCCCGGTGAGGACCGGATCGCGCAGATCAGTGTTCTTCAGACCGCTGTAACCCTCGACCACGATGCCCCGGCGCCGGTGCTCGTCCAGCAGGGCCGGGTCGTGCTGCGCCGGACTCCACGGGATCTGGTTGACCGCCGGCTGCTCCCCGGTGGCCTCGGTCAGCTCGTCGATCTGCGCCGGGCTGTAGTTGCTGACCCCGACGGTGCGAACCAGCCCCGCGTCCCGCGCCGCCAGCAGCTCCCGCCACGTCGGGACGAGCTCGTCCGGCCCGGTCGGCCAGTGGATCAGCCACAGATCGACGTAGTCGGTGCCGAGCAGCCGGAGGCTCGACTCCAGCGTGGCGCGGGCCTTCCGCGCGTCCTTCGGCCGCAGCTTGGTGGTGATGAACACCTGCTCGCGGTCGACGCCGCCGTCCTTCACGGCCCTGCCGACGTCCGCCTCGTTCCGGTAGAGCGTCGCGGTGTCGATGTGCCGGTAGCCGACGTCGAGCGCCGCCCGTACCGACTCGTACGCCGTCTGGTGGTCGAGCTCCCAGGTCCCGAAGCCGATCAACGGCAGTGCGGCGCCACCGGGCAGGTTCACAGTCCGCGTCATGCCCGCCATTCTGCCCTCCCGATCGATCGGCATGTCTTGCGCGGTCCGGGAGATGCCTAGAGCCCCGACGGGTGCGCGGACAGCCAATCCGCATGCCGACGCCCCAAGGCATCCCGCTCCTGGACGGTCGGGGCGATGACGTCGGCGCCGCCGTCATAGCGCCAGAACTTCGTCCTCGGTCACGGTCCCCCAACCTGCGAGTAGCCCGGGTAGACGGCACGTTGGAGCAACCGCCCTCGCCTGGCGAAACCTCGCTGCTCGGTGTAAGCCAGGACTTGCTTCCCGTCATGGTCCCAAACCCGGACCTTCTTGCCTCGTCCGTAGTTCTCTACCAGGGTCCTGCCCGTGAACAGCCCATGGAGCACTACCCGAAGCCGCTCCACGGATTTGCTACCGGAACCGAACTCCGGGCCGGACCCTCCGCCGTCTCCCACTATCAACATGACACTGCCGTCTCCGGACGTGTGCATGGTGATGGGAGCGCCTTCCCCACAGGCGTCACTGACCTCAACGGCGAAGAGCCCGGGAGTTAGCTCCTCGACTTCGAGGTCGATGACGACGTTCAAAGAGCACGCCATGTCTCGAAGCAGTTCCACTGCAGGTAGATCAATCTGGGACACGCCCGCAAGCGTGCCACATGCCGAATGTTGATGGACGGTGCAGGCAGTGCATCATGCGAGGGGGAGTTCGAGCATATGTCGTCCTTCCTATCGCGATCATTCGGGAGCCCTTTGTTTTGACCGGCCGGACGCCGAACAGGCAGGCAGGCGGCGCCCGGAAGGAGTAATCAAAGCACGGTGATCATCTGCGTGGAGTCGCTATGCTCGGTCTCGGCGGCTTCATGGAGGCGAGGTTCCGATGCCCGCGGACAGGGTGGCGTACATCGCGATCTTCATGATCATTCCGGTGGCGTTGTTCCTGCCCAGGACGGGAAAGTACGGTCTGCGGATGTCGGTCGCCATCGCGTTCGTGGCGGTCGGCGAGGGGCTGCTGATGGGGGGTGCGGTGTCCAGGCCGCTGGAGGCCGCGCTGCTGTGTCTCAGCGGAGGGCTGCTGATCCTGGCCGAAATCGCCACGGGCAGCGAGAACCAGACGGTCTCCCTCCTCTGGATCGCCTGTGGAGGCATCGGGCTCTGGAAGCACGAGGACATCGCCGGATGGGTCGCCACCGCGCGGACGGAGGTGGCGTCCGCCGGGCTCGCCGGCACGATCGTGCTGATCGCGCTGGCCGTGCGCGGGTGGCGGCGCGCCAAGCGCCCTGCCTATAAGTCGGACGACCTGACGGGCCTTTCCTGATGGGGCAGGCTCCTTCCACCGTCGTCCAAGCGGTCCTGCTCGTGCTTTTCGTCGTGCCCGGGGTCACCTACCAGTTCCTGCGGGAACGCATGCGCGGTCCCGTCGCAGGCGAGCGCAACATGGGGGAGCGGATACTCCGTGCGCTGCTCGCGTCCATCGTGCTGGACGCGCTTTATGCGATCGCGGCGGGCCCGGCTCTGATCCGCCTGGCGCGCGGCGGCAAGGAGAAGGGCTGGGACGGCCTGGTCCAGCATCCGCGCCTGATCGGCCTGCTGGCACTGCTCCTCTTCGTCGCCGTTCCGGCGGTCGCGGCATTCGCGGTTTCGGCGTGGCAGCGGCGCAGGCTGCCGACCCGGTACGACGCCGGAGCAACCGCATGGGACCACATGTTCCGCCACCGCGGTTCCTGCTTTGTGCGCGCACGCTTGAAGGACGGTTCCTGGGTGGGCGGATGGTACGGCTCGAAGTCCTATGCGACGTCCTATCCCGAGCCCGCGGAACTGTACCTGGAATCTGCGTGGAGAATGAAACCGGACGGAAGCTTCGCCGATCGCGTCGCCGGCACCGCGGGCCTTCATGTCCGTGCGGCCGACGTCGATGTGGTCGAGTTGATCGATCCGCCCGGGTCGGCATCGTGAAGGAGAGGGCATGCCGGAACTGACGCCGCATGAGAAGGAACTGCTGGCGAACCCCGGCCTGGTGCGCGGCCATGCCCCGCGCGACGGTGTCGGCGAACCGGCCGAGGCTCCCGAAGGGCCCGCCGCCGCGTCGCCGCCGAACCAGACGCCGACCGCCTCCGGCGGCTCCGCGGACCCGGCGGGACGGGCTCAGGGCCCGACGTGAACATGACCGGCCCACAGGGCCGGGAAGTTCGGATACATTTCGCGCGCTCTGCGGGTCGCATGGTGAACCGCGGCCGCCGCGTCCGTCCGGCCCCCATTCCGGACTGAGCCGCGAAGCCCCTCATAGATCTGCCCGGCGAACTCCAGCGCGACCCGGTCGCGCAGGGGCCACAGCGCCGCGATGACATGCGCGAAGCCGGCGATCTGGAACGACGACGCGAGGTGTATCGCCTCGTCATGCAGCCGCGTGCCGGGACGGGCGGTGTCGCAGCACGACAGATAGGCCAACTCCGCTCTGCGGAGGTCCAGCCGGGACACGTCGGCCATGGACAGCGGCCGCCGCTGGTGGTCGTGCAGCAGCAATCGTCCACGGGACGGTGATTCCACATCCGTTACCGCGTGGCAGGCGAAATGCGCCCATGTCCGGTGACGCAGCGCGTCCAGCACGGCTCTGGAATAGGCCTTGTCGTCGGCCAGGATGCGCGTGGCTGGGAAAAGGCGGCGAAGCTCCTCGGCTTCGACCCGCGCGTGCTCCAGCGGAGCCTCGCCGGACGTCTTCGACATGGCCACGGCGAGAGGGCGCGGTTTCCCGCCCGGACGGCGCCGTGCGCGCGCATCCACGAGCGCGCGCAAAGTAGGCGCGTACGAGGAGATCGCCCGATCCAGCAATGCTGGAGGACCGGCCCGGCCGCCCGCGCCATGGTGCCCGGCGGCGTGGATCGGCAGCATGGCCAGCGGCCCGGTCGGAACCCACCACACACGCGGCCAGTCGCTTCCCCGCCTGGACAGGTCCAGGACGTTCACGACGGGCTCGACCAGCGCGTCCCACAACCATGCCAGCACATCGGCGAAGCGCTCCTGCTCGCCCTGGTCGAGCATCGCCTCCGGCCGCACCGCGTCCAGCAGGACGGCGGTCTGCTCGTTCACGAGACGCGGTGTGACGCCGTTCAGTTCGAGTGTCCGCACCCCTTCGGCGTCCAGGATGACGGCGTCCGACCGCTGCTCACTGACGTTGAGGAACACCAGCGGGCCCTCCCGAGTCTGGGCGAGCATCTCGCGGAGAGTCGGCTCCCGGGCGAAGTCCGCGAACCCCTCTTCCCGCCGGATCTCCTCCAGCAGGGAATCCCAACGCGCGATCAATGCGCGCCGCTCCTTGCGCTCCTGTTCCCGCCTTAGCCCGGTGGCCTCCGCTTCGAATTCCTGAGCGAGCGGGGGCTCGTAGGAACCCTCCAGCATGGTGCGCAGCTCCGTGAATTCGTCCGCCAAGGCCGGATTCCGGGCGCGCAGTGCCGAGAGGTCGGGGCGGACGCCGAGCGCCCGCGACAGCAAGACGCCGCGTCCCCGCTCCAGCAGCGTCACGGCTTTCTCGGGCCGCCCTGCGGCAATGGCGCAGGCGGCGGCCGTCACCGCGATTCCGGTCCACTGACCGAGCCGGTACTCCTGGTCGGCGCGGCGCAACTCCCGCGACGCCACCTGGGGAAGCAATTCGATGACGCCCTCGAACGCCTCCACCGCGTCCGCATACCGCTCGGCCGCGGCGGCGAGGTCACTCCACACCAGCCCGGCCACCACCCGGGTGGAAAGGTCGGTCGCCGGATTGGCCGTCGCCTCCCGAGCCAGTGCGCACGCCCGTGCCAATTCGGCACGGTCGCCGCCGCGCCGATGCCGATGGTGCAGTGCACGCGCGAGATTCAGCAGGTGGACGGCACGTTCAGGATCGTCCTCCGGCGTTCCGTCCACCGCCCGCCGAGCCAGCTCGATGGCCTCTTCGAGATTCGCGACGTCCTGCGTGTGCTCGTAGCGGGTGCGCAGCGCCAGAGCGAAATTGTTCTGGCAGGTCGTGTAAAGCCGCGAGGTCCGAGGCACGCGCTCCGCGGCCTGCCGCCCCAGGTCGAGCGCGCGATCGAGGTCGGACGGCTGCTTCGTCCGCGCGAACCGCTGCACCAGCAGGAAGCACACGGTCGTCAGGTCCATCACCCGTACGAAGGGGCGGTCTCCCGACTCGGTGATGAGCAGCACCTTTCCCAGCGTCTCGATCGCCTCATCGAGATCCGCCATTTCCTGCGTGCGCTCGTACCGGCTTCGCAGGACGGCGCTCAACTCCCTGAGGCACAGGAGACGATCGGCCCCGAACTGAACGGGCACGATCGCCACCGCCTTCCGCGCGGTCGCCAGCGCCTCCTCCAGATCCGCGAAGTCGCCGAAATGGTCGTACCGCACCCGGAGCGCACTGCCGAGTTGGGACAGCAGCGCCGCGCGGCGCACATCGTTCGCCGGCTCGTTGCGCGCCGTCCGCCGGCCGACCTCCACGGCCTCGTCCAAGTCGGCGACGTCGCGAAGCCGCTGATACCTGCCCCGCAGCGCCATGACGAGATTGGCGGCGTATTGGGTCCGCGTAGCCTCCCCTGGACTGGCCTCCAGGGCCGTCCGCAGCGAGTCGATCCCGCGCGACAGCGCCGCCACATCGCCGCTCCGGTCGAATCGCCGCAGCAGCTGAAGCCCATGGCCGTGCGAATCCACGGCCCGGTCGAGGTCGAGCGAAGGGTACTGGCGCTGCCTGCGGGAGAGCCGATTCTCGGCCAGGAGATTGGCCAGGCCCCCGAACACCAGCAGCGTGTGCACGGCCGGCTTGACCCACGAATGGACAGACTCCTCAGGAGTCGTGACATCCCACTGGATGACGAACGCGCCGAGCCCCGCCACGGTCATGCGACCGAACCGCGGACTGAGGGAGCTGACATCCCTCATTCTGGCCAGCCCGATGACCACTATCATCGTGCTATTGAGAAGAGCCGTGAACTCCAGGAGCACAGTGCAGGAGTATAACTAGCTAAATTTACTTACGCCCATGATGTGCAAAATATCCCATATGTAACACCCTGATTCTCTGGCCGGGGCGACAGCGCGCAGAGACTCCATCACTATGGGAACCCCCCATCGGGTCGTCGCCGCCGACCCCTGCAACCGTCCGATACGATCACCATCCGGGCGTTATGCCGGAGTACCGGCAGAGGCATGACCATGGGGCAGGCGTGATGTTCGTGAGAACTGGCCGACACCTTGCTGGTGCGATAGCCGCCTGCGCGGCGTTCGTCGTCCAGGGCATCGCGATCTACGCCGGTCTTCTCGTGTGCGCCGTCGTCGCTGACGCGGACACGGGCGGTCCGCTTGCGGGTCCTCTCCTTGTGCTGCTCGCCGGCGTGATGGGCGTCGTCCTGGTGCCGCTGCTGTTCTTGCCGGCCAGCGTCATCGGAGAGGCGGCCGCGAAGAGGGGACGTCTGCTCACCAAGTGGCTCGTCGCCACCGCCGTCGCCGGGGCGCTGGCGATGGTCTACGCGTTTCTTGCCGCCGTGGCCACCGGCATGGGCCTCGCGCACTCGCTGCTGGCCGGCGCGCTCGGGCTGCTCACTGTGCTCGTCCCCACGGTTCTGTGCGTAACCGTCCCCCACGCTGCCCTGAAGTTCATCCCGAGCGACACGCGCGGCTAGGCATTCGCCTCGGGCTCGCAGGGGCTCGCCCGCAGCGAACGAGGCTAACTGACGAGCACCCCTTGCCAGGAGCAGTACGCGCTACCAACGCCGCTCGTGGGACCGTCCGCGAGCAACTTTTGGACATAGACCCACAAAGCAAATAGCTTCCTTGCCCCTTCGTTGCCGCCATGTGGCCCTCAAATTATTAGGGTTGGAGCATTCAATGGAGCTGCCGCGGGGGCCGGGGGTTCGCTGTCTGCACTTCAGGGAACCGGGTGGAATCATGAATCTTCCTAAGATGCAGCAGGCCGTCGTTACTTTCTATGACCACATACGATGGCGAACGATTCGCCGCAGAATGCGAAATCGATGGCTCTATGCGATATTTCTGGTTGTCATCGTCCTGCCAATGCTGGCAATGGCCGCGTCAATTGCCGTGCGCTCCCACATGTTCGCTCTCGCTGGGAGGCCGCCGAAGGATCAACAGATAAAGATATTCTTGACCTTCGTTAGTGGCGGCCTTGCGACAGCGGTCACATTTGTTGGATTGCTTCTCACGAGTCATCACAATGCCCGTGAACGGCGGCGCCTTCAATTGGAAGCCGTGCTTAAAAGCTTGGATTCGCTACCCAGAAGCCAGGTCGTGGAACGAGTGTGTGCGGCGTTTCCCGCCATGGTACTTCTTGGCCAGCAACGTGTTGCGCTGCGAGCTCTCAATCCTGCGATAGTGGCTGAATCAATGGACATGGCCACGGCCACATGGGTTATCGATCAAGTGCTCAATAGTGGAAAACAAGTAGATCCCCTCGATGATCGGCCAATCGACAGCCCGGCGGTCAATGAGGCGGCAGTCATCCTGTTTCACCACGCCAAGGCAAATAGACTTACCCAGTGCGATCCCGCAGAGGTGTATTTTCCTGGCAACCTCTTCGAGGACTGGAATAGAGATTTGCCGCATGACGCCAAAGAGCACATCCTGCTAGCCATGGCCTACACGCTGGTTCAACGAGAGAAAGATTGGTGGACTAGAAAGTGGGCAAAACTTGAGGATGGCCTGCCTAGATTCCCGACAAGAGCGTGGGTGAAGTGCGCCAAGACTGAATTCGATCCACAGATCAGTAAATGTGCTGCCGTACTCTTGAAGGCGTTACTTGGCATTCTATCGGAAGATGGTGGCGCATCCGGAGCGAAGCAGGACGCAAGAAACATGTCCAAGGCCGAGGCTCGGCCCAGTGTCGAGATGAGCGAAGGACTGGCGAAAGAAGTGGGAGGCGTGCTCAAGAAAAGAAAGTTTCGTTCGTTGACTGCGGATGATGTCCGTGAACCATATCGCAAACTCGCCATCGACATTCAGAGAAAATGGCGCGCCAAAAATTCCTGAGAAGGCTGATCCGCGTGCGGAGATTTCTGCCGCAGGAGGTACCGTGCGCTGGAGTCCGGGTCGACTGCCGACTTGGTCTCGACTGGCAGGATGGGCTCCCGGTGTGTTCCGACGGTAGCGGCAGAGTGATTTCAGGCGACTTTCCAGGTGCGGTCGCCGAGAGAGGCCACGAGGTCGAGGTGACCGCCCAGAGCGGTGGCGCAGCCGCGGACGACGTCGATGGATCGTCATCACCGTGGCACCATCGGGCCTGTCGTACGGCTCACCGAAGACACGCTGCGCTACCGCACCGCTTCGCAGCCGTTCCAGGTGTTCTCCTGTTCCCATTCAGCCTCCCCCGTTCGCGGCCGTGCTGAAGTCCCCGGGCCGTGGGGCTCCGGGGCGTTCTTGCTGCTCTTAAGTGTGGGCAGGGGCGAGGGCGAACCGCCGACCTTCCGCCAGTAGCAACCACCCTGCGGCTCGCCCGTCGACCAAGGTCAGACTGTGCCCGACGTGCGCCCGTGGAGCCGCTCGGTTGCCGTCGTTGCCGTCAGGGTTGCCGTCACCGGTCGGTGTTGTCAGGCGACCTTGATGGAGTGGGGGCCGACGCTGACGGTGATGTCGACGTGTCCGCCGAGTGCTGTGGCATAGGCGCGGAGGGTCTCCAGCTCCATGGCTTCGAGGTTGCCGTTTTCGATCTGGGAGACGCGGGACTGGGAGACCCCCAGGATCTGAGCGACCTCGGCCTGCGTCTTGCCGATCGCGTTGCGGAGCTCCTTGAGGTGGTGGCCGGCGACGTAGGCGTCCAGTTCGGCACGGGCCTGGGCCTGGCGCTCGGGGTCGGCCAGTTCGGGGTTGCGGCGCTGTGCTTCGGCTTTGATGTCCTGCCAGCGGCGTCCGGTGCTCATCGTCCGGCCTCCTTGTCCTTCGCTGCCCGGTACTCGGCGTAGCGGGCTTCGGCCAGTGGGATCGCCTCGTCGTTGTCGACCGGTTCGAGGAGGATGGCGTCCCAGGGCACCCGACCAATATAACCTCTAGCTCATACAGTGGGGCGGACCGTCCGCTTCCTGATGACGTCCGTTGCCGTCAAACAGAAAGCCCCGGGCCACATGGCTCCGGGGCGTTCTTGCTGGTCTTGGCGGTGGGCAGGGGCGGGGTCGAACCGCCGACCTTCCGCTTTTCAGGCGGACGCTCGTACCGACTGAGCTACCTGCCCAGGACGCGCGTCGGCGCGTCTGGCGGTCCTGACGGGATTTGAACCCGCGGCCTCCACCTTGACAGGGTGGCGAGCACTCCTAACTGCTCCACAGGACCTTGCTGCTCCGAGCTTAGCGGCTCCGGAGAGTGTCTCGGCCGGTGGCGACCCGGCGTTTGGCACGTCCGAGAGCATACGCGATGGCCGAGTACAGCGCCAACTCGTTAACGGGGGAGGCTGCGGGGGATAGAGCGATAACGGAGAGGTACCGGGTGGATGCGGGTTGGTAGTGGCTGCTGTGAGTTTGCGACCTGGGGTCCTAGTCTGTCCGGGTTGCGCGACGGTGCGTGACCAGAGGGTTGCGCCGTTCCGATGGGACGGCCGTGGACGCGAAGGAGGTCGGCGTGGTCGCGAAGCTCCCAGACCAGAGCGCCGAGGGCTACCAACGGGGACTGGGCACCCGCCAGATCCAGATGCTGGCGATCGGCGGGACGATCGGAACCGGGTTGTTCCTGGGTGCCGGGGAGAACATCGCCAAGGCGGGGCCGAGCCTGATCCTCATGTACGCCGTGGCGGGGCTGGCGCTGTTCTTCGTCATGCGGGCGCTCGGCGAGTTGCTGACGTATCGGAGGGCGGAGGGCGGGTTCGCCGGGTATGCCCGGGAGTTCCTCGGTCCGTTCTGGGGATACGCCACGACCTGGACGTACTGGATCATCTGGGTGACGACCGGCATGGCGGAGCTCACGGCGGCCGGCACGTACATCCAGAAGTGGTGGCCGGGGGTCGAGCAGTGGCAGACGGCGCTGGTGGCGCTGCTGGTGCTGTTCGTCGTGAACCTGATCTCGGTGAAGCTCTTCGGCGAGCTGGAGTTCTGGTTCGCGATGATCAAGGTCGCGGCGATCGTGATGATGATCATGGTCGGGATCGGGGTGCTGGCCTTCGGGTTCGGTGACGCGGGGGAGACCGCGCGGGTCGGGAACCTGTGGGATCACGGCGGCGTGTTCCCCGAGGGGTACGGCGCCACGATCATGACGCTGCAGATGGTGATGTTCGCCTACCTGGGCGTCGAGCTGGTCGGTGTCACGGCGAGCGAGGCCAAGGACCCGGAGAAGAACATCCCGCGGGCGATCAACGCGCTGCCGCTGCGGTTCGCGCTGTTCTACCTCGGGTCGCTGCTGGTCATCCTGGCGGTGGTGCCGTGGACGGCGTTCAAGGGCGGGGCGAGCCCGTTCGTGCTGGCGTTCGACAAGATCGGCATTCCGGGCGGGGCGGACATCGTCAACTTCGTGGTGCTGACGGCGGCGCTGTCGTCCTGCAACGCGGGCGGGCTGTACTCGACGTCCCGGATGCTGCGGACGGCCGGGGTGAACGGTGACGGCCCGAAGATCCTCGGACGGCTGAACGGGCGCGGTGTGCCCGTTCTGACGGTCGTCATCTCGGCGCTCGTCATGGGCATCGGGGTCGTCATCAACGCGATCGTCCCGGAGAAGGCGTTCGAGTACATCACGTCGGTGTCGACCGGCGGCGCCCTGCTGGTGTGGACGGTCATCCTCGTCGCGCACATGATCTACCGGCGGCGCGCGGCGGCCGGGACGCTGGCGAAATCGCCGTACCGGATGCCGTGGGCGCCCTACAGCAGCTGGGCGGTGCTGGCGTTCTTCGTGTTCGTCACGGTGACGATCGCGTGGGAGGCGGACACGCGGGTGGCGCTGTACGTGATGGCGGCCTGGGTGGCGCTGGTCGTGATCGGCTGGCCGTTCGTCCGGCGGAACTCGCAGGAGGCGGAGATGAAGGTCGCGGTGGAGACCGGCAGCGCCTGACCTCATGGGATGATCCCCCCAGGCGGTTCCATCCCTCCGGAGGCGCGCGTGACCAGCATGCTAGAGATCCGCGTGCGCTGGGTTCTGCTGGTGGTGGTGGGCGTGGCGAACGTCGTCGGCGCGCTGGTCGTGCTGCTGTTCGCGACGTTCGTGGTGCCGGATCCGCCCCTTGAGGACCGCGACTACGCCCACCATGTGAACGCGCTGGCGTTCTTCGGCTATCCGTTCGTGGCGGTTCCGGTGGCGCTGGTCCTGGGGTTGTGGCTGTGGCGGCCCGTCGTGACGTTCGTCCGGGACGGGGGAGACCCCGACCGGCAGCAGCGGCGGGCCGTCCTGCTGGGGCCGCTCCGGTTGACGCTGCTCATCGGCGCCATGTGGGCGGTCGGCGCGCTCGGCTGGGCGGTGCTGGATCTGGCCCTGTTCACCGGGCGGCTGGCGGTGAAGACGAGCCTGACGTGCCTGCTCGGCGCGGCGACGACGTGCACGATCGTGTACCTGCTGTCGGAGCGGCTGCTGCGGCCGGCGGCGGCGCTGGTGCTGGGCGCGGAGCGGCCGAAGAAGTTCCGGCTGCCCGGGGTGACGACGCGGGTGATGCTGGCGTGGGCGCTCGGGACGGCGATCCCGGTGTTCGGGCTGATCTGTGTCGCGATCGCCGCGCTGGCCGCGCCGGACATCAATGTGACGCAGCTCGCGATCACGATCCTCGGGCTCGGCGGCGTGGCGCTGCTGGCCGGGGTGTGCGTGATCTACATGGCGACGCAGGCGATCGCGGACCCGATCAAGTCGCTGCGGAAGGGGATGGCGCAGGTCGAGCGGGGCGATCTCGGCGCGCAGGTCCCGGTGTACGACGCGAGCGAGGTCGGGCAGCTGCAGGCCGGTTTCAACCACATGGTGGCGGGGCTGCGGGAGAACGAGCGGCTGCGCGACCTGTTCGGACGGCATGTCGGCGAGGAGGTCGCGGATCTGGCGCTGGAGCGCGGCGCCATCACGCTCGGCGGGGAGACGCGTGAGGTGGCGGTGCTGTTCGTCGACCTGACCGGCTCCACCAGGCTCGCCGACACCCGGGGCCCGGACGAGGTCGTCGGGCTGCTCAACCGGTTCTTCGGCGTGGTGGTCACGGTGGTGGCGAAGCACGGCGGCTGGATCAACAAGTTCGAGGGGGACGCGGCGCTCGCGATCTTCGGGGCGCCGACGCAGCTGGCGGACTCGGCGGGCGCGGTGCTCGGCGCGGCCCGCGAGCTGGCGGTGCGGCTGCGCGCCGAGGTGCCGATGCTGGACGCGGGGATCGGCGTGTCGGCGGGCCCGGTCGTCGCGGGCTACATCGGCGCGGAGGAGCGGTTCGAGTACACGGTGATCGGCGACCCGGTGAACGAGGCGGCCCGGCTCAGCGACCTGGCGAAGGGCGAGGACGGGCGGGTGCTCGCCTCGGCGGCCGTCCTGGAGCTGGCGCATCTGGCCGAGTCGCAGGAGTGGGACGTCGAGGGGGCGGTGACGCTGCGCGGCCGGAGCCGTCCGACCCGGCTCGGCAGGCCGCGCGCCGGTCTGCCCGCGCTCCTCGCGCCCGCGCCGGCGCCCGGGGGCGGGGAGCGGGCGCGGCGGCGTGTCCGGTTCCCGCGTCCGCTGCGGCGGAGCCGGCGGCTGGTGCTCGGGGCGCTGATCCTGTCGAAGGCGGCCAAGAGCGCCCGGACGCCGGACAAATCCGAAGAGTCCGGCTAGCGGAGAGCGCGGTTCGGCGGTGGGCGCCGTGTCCTCCGCATTGTGAACGGTCCGGCTGCGTATCGTCACTGTCCGTACACGGTCTGCTACCTGCCCGTAACGGGGGTGTCACCGGACGGTCCGAGGGTTGGGGCGGACAGCTCCGGCTCCCGAGAGGCTGACAGATGTACCGACGGACCCGTCTCGCGCTCATCGCCGTCACGGCCACCGCGGCGCTCGCCGCTCCGGCGGCGGCCTCCGCCGACCCGGCCCCGGCGGACCCGCTTCCCGCCGCTCCGCAGCCCCGTCCCCAGCGGCCGGACGCGCCACCGCCGAACGCCCCACGGCCGGACGCGCCCCGGCCCGCCGCCCCGCATCCCGGGCAGATCGCGGAGCCGGGCGCGCCGGACCCGCGGCCGCGCGCCATGCCCGCGCCGCAGGCAGCGCCGGGCCTCCCGGACGCCGAGGCCGCGCCGCGACTCCGGGCCGCCGCACAGGCCCGGATCCTGGACGTCGCGCACCGGGGCGCGTCGGCGTACGCGCCGGAGAACACGCTCGCCGCGTTCAAGCTGGCCAGGGCCCAGAACGCGGACATGTTCGAGCTGGACGTCCAGGAGACCAAGGACCACAAGCTCGTGATCATGCACGACACCACGCTCGCCCGGACGACGAACGCCGAGCAGGTCTACCCGGACCGCAAGCCGTGGAAGGTCGCCGACTTCACGCTCGCCGAGATCGAGAAACTCGACGCGGGGTCCTGGTTCGCGAAGAAGTACGCGGGCGAGCGCGTCCCGACGCTGCCCCGGGTGCTGACCGCGATGCGCGGCCAGGGGCTCGGCCTGCTGCTGGAGATCAAGAGCCCCGACCTCTATCCGGGCATCGAGAAGCGCATCGCCGCGGCGCTGCGGCGCTCGCCGTCCTGGCTCCGCTACGACCCGACCGAGCGGCGCCTCGTGGTGCAGTCGTTCGACTGGGGGTCGGTGCGCCGGTTCCACGCCGTCCTGCCCAAGGTCCCGACCGGGCTGATCGGGACGCCGAAGGCGGCGGAGCTCAAGAAGCTCGCCAAGTACGCCGACCAGATCAACCCGAAGTTCGGTGACGTGACGGCGTCCTTCGTGAAGAAGGTGCACGCGGCCCGGATGGACATGCTGACCTGGACGATCGACGACCGCGGCGACATGGAGAAGGCCGTCAAGCTCGGCGTGGACGGGATCATCACCAACAAGCCGGACGTCTTGCGGCATGTCCTCCAGACGTCCCGCACGGCGCAAGCGGGCCACCTCGCCGCTGGGCAGCCGGCCGTGCGGCCCGCGGCCTGATCAGGGAATATGGCGGCGTGCGCGGGCGGTGAGCGCGCGCGCCGCCGGGCTGCGCGGGCCCTCCGCGCGCCATGCCAGCGCAATCCGCCCGCTCAGCCGAGGCCGGACGATCGGCATCGCGTGCAGCGCGTCCGGCACGCCCCGGGCGGCGGATTCGGGGAGGACGCCGACGCCGAGGCCGTGCGCCGCGATCTGTGCCACGACGGGCGGCTCGCCGGCCTCGAACGCGATCCGCGGGCGGAGCCCGGCGTCCGCGAAGGCCCGGTCCAGGACGGCGCGCACGCCGGTGCCCTTCGGCAGGCTGATCAGCGCCTCGTCGGCGAGCGCCCGCAGCGTGATCGTTGGCCGCCGGGCCAGCGGGTGGTCGTGGCTGACGGCGGCGTAGAGGTCCTGCTCGATGACGACCCGGGTCGCGATGCCCGCGGGCGCGTCGGCGCCGAGGCTGAGGAAGGCGAGGTCGACGCGGCCGGAGCGGAGGCCCTCGGTCAGCGTGTCCGTGTCCTCCTGGATGACCGTGACCTCCACATCCGGGTGGTCGCGGTGGAATTCGGCGATCAGGCCGGGCAGGTCGAGCGACCGGATCCAGTCGATGGTGCCGACCGTGACGTGCCCGCGGAGCAGGCCGGTCAGCTCGTCCACCGCGAACCGCGCGCCGCTGACGGCCGCGAGCGCCGCCCGCGCGTAGGGGAGGACGGCGGCTCCGGCCTCGGTCAGCCGGACCGTCCGCCCGGAGCGGTCCAGCAGCGGCTGGCCCAGTTCGCGTTCCAGCTGCCGGATCTGGGCGCTGACGCCCGGCTGGGCGACGTGCAGCCGGGCGGCGGCCTTGGTGAAGCTCGCCTCTTCGGTCACCGCGACGAAGTACTCCAGCTGGCGCAGCTCCATAAGCAGCCATGCTAGCCGCGCGCCCGTTGAGCGCTCCGGCTTCTGCCGAACCCCGCCGGGACGAGAGGCCCGGAAATCACGCGGAAGGGGCGGCGGGGACGGCGGTGACGGGCGGGACCAGGCCGGTCGGCAACCATTTCTTTGTCCCTTCTTGGGTGCGTCGCGGCTGTTCAGAGGACTGATTCCGATCTGGACGGTGAAGACATCACCTGCGGGAGGTCGGGTGTACGGACGACGCACATGGTCTATTCGGGTGCGGATGACCGTAATTGCCGGAATGGTCACCGCCATGATCTGCGTCATCGTGACCACGCTGGTCCTGGTGGAGGTGCGCGGCTCCGAGACCGACTCCAAGCGCAGCGAGGCGACGGCCGCGGCGCTGCGGATCTCCTACGAGATGCGGCGCGGCCCGGTGCGCGGCGACCTCGACGCGCCGAAGGGCGTGGTCATCCAGGTCATGGACGAGAACCGGACGGTCATCGCGGGCAGCCGGGGCCCGTCGCTGGACGGACCGCCGATCGCCGACTTCCTCCCCTCCCAGGCCAAGGTGTACTCCACCCGGGACGTGTGCACGGCGAGGGAACTGCCCGGCTGCGCGTGGGTGATCGGCTTCCGCGTCTACCAGCCGGACGGTGACTGGCTCGTCTACGCCGCCGCCCCGGCCGTCCCCTGGTATGTCAACCCGGGCCTCATGATGCTGCTGGTCAGCGTCTCGCTGCTGGTGATCCTGCTGGCCTGCCTGCGCGCCTGGGCGACGGTGGACCAGACCCTCGCCCCGGTGGACGCGATCCGCGCCGAACTGGCGGAGATCACCGCGCTGCAGTCCGGCCGCCGGGTCACGGTGCCGGAGAACCGGGACGAGATCAGGCGGCTCGCGGAGGCGGCGAACGCGACGCTCGACCGCCTCGACAGCGCCCTCGAACGGCAGCGCAGCTTCACCTCCGACGCGTCCCACGACCTGCGCAGCCCGATCGCCGCCGCCCGCACCCAGCTGGAGGAGGCGCTGCTCTTCCCCGACGACGTCGACTGGCCGCAGGTGGGACGGGGCGTCCTGCAGAGCCTGGAGCGGCTCCAGGCGATCGTCACGGACCTGCTGCAACTGGCCCGCCTGGACGCCGCCGCCTGGAAGGACGTCGAGACGATCGACCTCGGCGCGCTGGTCACCATCGAGGTGGCGAGGTCGAGCCGGACGAAGCGGGTCGTCCCGCACCTCCAGGAGGGGGTGACGGTGCGCGGGGACCGGCTCCGGCTCGTCCGGCTCTTCACGAACCTCCTGGACAACGCCGAGCGGCACGCCGAGTCGCAGGTCGACATCACGGTCCGGCGCACCGACGGCGAGGCCGTCCTGGAGGTGCTGGACGACGGGGCGGGGGTCGCCGAGGAGCACCGGGACCTGGTCTTCCAGCGGTTCGCCCGGCTGGAGGCCAGCAAGGCCCGCGACCCGTCGGGCACCGGTCTCGGCCTGCCCATCGCGCGGGAGATCGCCCGGCTGCACGGCGGGAGCCTCACCATCGAGGACAGCGCGCGCGGGGCCCGGTTCGTCCTGCGCATCCCTCGGAACGCTCCAGAGCGCCCCGACCACCCCTCCTGAGCGGGAGGAGGGGGATCCGGGGCGCGTCAGGCGGCGGAGCGCGCGGGGAGGCCGCGCAGGTGGATCCAGCCTTCGATGTCCGTTTCCTTCACCCGGCAGCTGACCGGCTCGTACTCGCCGGCGTTCACGCGGCGGGGGCCGTGGGCGATGGCGGAGTCGTGGACGAACCTCGACACGATCACGCCGAGGTCGGCGCGCGTCGCGGCGAGCCGCTCCCGCAGCGGCGCGGCGTCCAGCAGGCGCGCCGCGTTGATGATCGTCCAGCCGGACAGGCCGGGCGGGTCGGGCACCACCGGCCCGACGTCGACCGCGACCCGGAGCTGGATGCGGACCGCCTCGCTCGACCGGTGGTTGTGCCGCCGCAGCCGCACCCCGAGCAGCGTGATCATCGGGTCGATGACGGCGGCGGTCGGGATCTCCGGCGGGACGACGATCAGCGCGCCGTCGCCGCGGTCCTCGCTGTAGCAGGTGTCCCACGGCACGCCGGACCCCTCGAAGGACTCCCGCAGGGCGGCGTACATGGCGCGGCGCACCTCGATGCGGTCGTGCTCGTCGCGGGCGCGCGAGCTGAAACCGGCGATATCGGTGTAAACCACAGTGCAGTTGCGCCCCGCCCACGCCGGGCCTGTGGCGGCGCGGCTCGTGGGCTGCACTACCGCTTGCCCGTGGGGCTGGACGCGCACGGTCGCGGCCGGACGCGCCCGCCAGGAGGGACGCTGCGGCCGCCCGACCAGGTCGGACGTCTCCGCGGCATACGTCCACGCACCGGTGCGTGACTTCGGCTGCGCACCCGCGCCGACCGACGCATACCGGCCTGTCTCCGCCGCATGGTCAGCCTCGGAGTACGGGACGGCCCCAGGGAAGGGAGCGGGTTCGAGGCACGCGCAGACCTCGGGGTACAGGTCGAACACGGTGTAGGGGTCGTACGGGTCCATGACGGTGTTCGGTTCCATCACGTCATGCGGGGCGTTGGTGGGCTCCAGCAGAGGCAGAGGAATGAACGCGGTCGTGTAGGCGCGGGACAAGCCGTACTGGACGGTGGACTCGTACGCCTGCGCGCCGACCCCGTAAGGGTGCGTGCCTCCGGCACCGTAGGGCGGCCCGCCCGCAGCCCCGGCGCTCGCTCCATCCCCGTACGGCCGTCCCATACGAGGGTCGTGCTCGGGGCCCGCTGCGGTCTGTTCGGTGAGCCGCTCGTACATCTCGCGTTCCAGGACGGCGACCACGCGCGGATGGTTGCTCAGGTAGGTGACGAACTGCTGCGTGGTGAGGAGCAGCGCGCTCAAGGGCTCCATGGCGACGACGGTCGCCGAGCGGCGCCGCAGCAGCAGCGCGGCGCGCTCGCCGATGATGTCGCCGGGGCCGCGGAAGGCGATGATCCGCTCGCCGCCGTCCCGCCGCACGCTGACGCGCACCGTGCCGGTCTTGATCACGATGGTCTGGTCGGCGGCCTCGTCCTCCTCCCACAGCACCGCGCCGGCGGGGTACACGACCTCCTGGGCGGTCGCGAGGAACTCGGCCCGCTCGATGGTCGTGAGGGACGTCCAGAACCCGGGCCGCCGGGACTGGGCGCCCGGCTCGGCCTGGACGGCCACGGGCGGCCCGGCGGGCCGGCTCTCCAGGTCGGTGCTCTCGGCCGGGCGCTCGCCGTGGGGCCGCCGGGGGCGGACGACGGCGAGCGTCTCCGGGTGGACGATCTGGTCCGGGTCATGCCGGCGCGCGTGTGCGTCCATCAGCTCACCCGGCCCGCGACCGAGGGGACGGAATTCGTGGGGTGGACGTCGAAGGTCGGGGGATGGATCTGCTGTCTTGACATGTCAGGGACCCCATGCCTCGAATCGCGACCTCGGCCCCGTGCGCGGTGCCCGGGATCGCCCGGCACCTATCGCCGTGGCCGAAGTCACATCACCTATAGCCCGTACCGCGTGATCGCGGTTAGACTGGGTGAGTCCGCAGAAAACGTTTTGGCAGGTCAGCCCGGATCTTTCTGCGTTTTCGCAGGGTTTCCGCGCAGGCCCGCCGGCGCGCTTTCTCGCGGCTCAGGGAGTCGCTCTCCACTTTCCGCCGATCCTTCTGGCTGCCAACCGGTGATCAGCGGAAAGTGGCGGGCGACTCTGTTCTTGTGGCCGGTCGTGGTCATTTCCCGCCGGCGATGCCGAAGTCACGTGTGGTGGCTGACCTCCCCGTTCGCGTGTCCAGACCGTTCTCGGTGGGCCGCGCTGCCCCGTTGCCGCCCGTTCGCCCGTCGTGCCCGCCGTCGTGAGGTCCCGGCCGGGAGGACACGCGTGGCCCGTCCGGATCCCTCACCCTGCGTCAGGACCACCGGCTGCGTGGAGGTGGCGCCGAGTCCCGTCGCAAGTTGGCGTCTGCTAGTCTGCCATGTAGCACATTACAACATAGTCGAGCGGTATGCAGCAGTCTGGCGGCTTCCAATGCGACTTTTGGGCGTTATGGCGGCATCTGCGCGCGGAGCGAAGGTCGCATGGGCCCAGGCAGGTGGCGGAGTGGCGGCAAGCGGGGTGTCAAGTCCCGGAATGCCATGTAGCATCCAGGCTGGTAGCACCAACTACCTAGAGTGAGCGAACAGGATGTCCAGTGACCAGGGGCCGATCGTCCAGAGTGCGCTGCTTCGCGCGGAACTCGTCCGCCTGCGCAAGGGGAAGAAGCTGACGCAGGAGCAGGTGGCGCGCCAGCTCGAATGGTCCCCGTCGAAGCTCATCAGGGTCGAGGGCGGTAAGAACGCCATCACCCGGACGGACCTGCAGGCCCTGCTCCGCGTCTACGACGTCACCTCCGAGTCGCGCCAGGAGCGGCTACAGGCGCTCGCTCGCGGCGCCCGCGAGCCCGCCTGGTGGAACGCCTACCGCGGCGACCTCGACCCCACTTTCCTCAACTATGTCGGCTACTCCGCGGGCGCGGCGTTCATCCGCCAGTTCCACGGGACGGTCGTCCCCGGGCTGCTGCAAACGCCCGAGTACGCCGAAGTGCTCTCCACCGGAAAGGCGTCCGAGACGGCCCGGGTGCTGGCGGCCAAGCTGCGCATCCAGCGGCAGCAGGAATTCGCCAAGCGCGAGAACCCCCCGCGCCAGGACTACATCATCGACGAGGCGGTCATCCGCCGCCATGTCGGCATCAGGACCGACCCGGCGATCATGCCGGCCCAGCTCAACCACATCGCCGACGCCGCCGAGAACGACGACCTGCTGCGGGTGCGCGTCATCCCGTTCAGCACGGGCGCGCACCTGGGGCTGGACGGGCCCTTCACCATCCTGGAGTTCGACGGCGACCTCGACGACGTCCTCTACCTGGAGGGACGGTCGGGCGCCAGCATGATGATCAGCGGCGAGGACGACAAGATCACCGAGTACCGCGACACCTTCGAGCTCCTCGTGGAGCAGGCGCTGCCGGCCGACCAGTCGATAGCGATGATCCGCCAGGCCGCCGACGACCTCATGTCCTGACCACCGCCCGCCTCGACGGCCGCCCGTCCGGGCGGCGGCCGGCCTGACAGGCGAATCGCAACTCGACCCGACCGGAGGTGAAGGCCGCGGCGAACATCCGACAAGGCGAGTGGCCGTCATAACACGCAGCGTGATCTTGTGTTCCCTTGTAGGCGGGATAACTAGAACCGTTTACACTCGTGATCGGGAAATTATCCACAAGGTCGTGGTTTGTCGTGCCCTGCTCGGTGCTCTCCGGTGGGTGTCCCCGGCCGATCGGTTGGCGAGACGGCACCCGCCGGCAATGGACGGAGGTCGCTGGATGGTCTACGGGTCGAATCGTGAAGCCGCGCTGAACTGGCGAAAGAGCAGTGCGAGCGGCGACGAGAACGCGTGCGTCGAGGTGGCGACGTTCGGCCCGTCGGTACTGGTTCGCGACTCCCGCGACCACTCCGCCGGTGTCATCGTCCTCGGCCGCGCCCAGTGGAATGCGTTCATGGACGCGCTCCGGGACGGAGCCGTCGACCTCCGCTGAGTCACCAGACTCATTTTCTCGGCTCCCCTCGAAAACTGTTGACCATTGCGTCCCCCCGCCCCCTTTACTGGCGATCTTTGACAAGAGGAGGGCGGGGTGGGCGGCGCCGCCGCGCGCCGGTGCGGCGGTCGTGGCCGCGGCAGTGGTCGCGGCGAGGCGTTGCGTGGGATGCCCTCGAACGCGACCGGGTCTCGCCCGCAACGCCGTCCCCCTCGGCTGCGCCCCCGCTCGCTGATCGTCTACATGCCGCGGCCTTGAACTCACCCCTGCGACGTCGATTTCGCTCGCTATCTGGCGAAGTTAATGATCTTCCGGGGAAAGACGGAATTTAGGCCGATTGTCGTGGTTACTCGCGGGTGTAGGCCAAGTTGAGACTTCGCCCCTGTCATCATCGGCGGTGCCGTCCGCGTCACTATGAAGTGAGGGCGACGGGAATGCAAGATCGCGTCGGCGAAACGGGGGAAATGGCCTATGGCACCGACCCTTTTGGTCGAAGTGTCCGAATGGAACGCCGATGTCGCGCGGCTGGACCAGTTGAGTCGCCGCCTGCTGGCTGACTTGCGAAGACAGGGCGTCCAGGTCGAACGCTCCGCCGGCGCGGCGCCGGCCGGCGCCAAATCCGCGTCGGCGGTCGCGGTCGCGGGTCTCGTCGTGGCACTGGCCAGGACGCCCGCGGCACAGGCCTTCGTCAATGGGGTCTTCGCGTGGCTCGGGCCGCGCAAAGGCAGCGTGAAGATCAGTTGCGGCGATAATTCCATCGAGTTGTCCGCCGCTACCGCGGACGAACAACGACGACTCATCGAATGGCTGCAGACATGCAACGGGGAAACGCGGGAACAGACGCCGGGCGACCAAGAAGGCTAGCGCTGCTGATCGCCTCCGACCGCTACGAGGATCCGGACTTCGAGTCGTTGCGCTCGCCCGCCCACGACGTGTCGGCTCTCGCCAGGGTCCTGGCGAACCCGTCCATCGGCGGGTTCCAGGTGGACTGCGTGTTCAACAAGCCCGCCCACGAAGTCAACGCCGCGATCGAGGACTTCTTCTGCGAGAAGCAGCCCGATGACGTGCTGCTCCTCTATGTCTCCTGTCACGGGGTGAAGGACGACGGGGGACGGCTCTACTTCGCGACCTCGAACACGAGGGTCAGGAGACTCGCGTCCACCGGGATCGCGTCGGTGTTCGTGGGCGAGCAGATGACGGGCAGCATGTCCCGCAACATCATCCTGCTCCTGGACTGCTGCTACAGCGGTGCGTTCATCGAGGGAATGGTGGCGCGCAGCGGCGGAAGCGTCGGTGTCAACGAAGGGTTGAGCGGCTCCGGTAGGGCGATCCTCTCCTCGTCCTCCGCGCTGGAGTACTCGTTCGAGCTCGACCGGCGGCGCGTGACCAAGGAGATCTCGCAAGTGGGAACGGGCGGCGGCAATGGCGCGGGCCCGTCGGTCTTCACCGATGCGCTGGTGCGCGGCCTCTCCACCGGCGAGGCCGACCGGAACCGTGACGGGCTGATCTCCATCGACGAGTTGTACGAGTACGCCTACACGAAGGTCACCGCCGCGAATCCGAACCAGACGCCGACCAAGTTCTCCGATGTCAGCGGGGAGTTGATCGTCGCGTACAGCCCCGCGACGGCCCGCCCGCCGCAGTTGCCGGACGAAGTGGCGTCGGCGACCGAGCATCCGCTGGCGCGGGTGCGCGCCGCTGCCGTCGACACGCTCAGGGATCTGGCGCTAAAGGGCGACGACGTGGGTCGGCTGGCCTGGGAACGGCTGAAAACGCTGCTCAATGATGACAGTCGCATGGTGGCGGCCGGTGCGGCGGCGGCCATGGCGGAGATCGAACGTGCCCGCCCCTTCTCGCGGGCTCGTTACGTGCCACCATCGCGGATGCCGGTGAGTTTTCCACAGCCTGTGGAAATGTGGCCGCCGCCGCCCGTACCGGCCCTCGCGAACCCGCGTCCGTCTTCGCCTTCGCCTCCGCCTCCGCTTCCGTGGCCGTCCGGGCCTCCTGCCTCCTCAGCGGCTCGGCGTCCGGCTTCCGACCTGGACAGCGAACCGCTTTACGGGAGATCAGTGCTGGCGTACTTCATGCCGGCCTTCAGCAGCTTGCTGCTGTTGTTCAGCCGAAGCCGCGGCGTCAGGTTCCACGCGGTTCAATGTGCGCTCATAGACGCCTTGGCCATGGCGTATCTGTTCATCATGGTGGTCCCTTTTGCGATCTACTCCAGTGCTCGCTACGGCTCTGAGGAGGTGCCGACTGGGGATGCCTTCCTCAACGTGTACATGGTGCTGTTCCTCGTGATGCCGCTCCTGCTGCGGATCTACTGCCTGGTCGAACTGGTCAGGAAGGGGACGGTGCGCCTGAAGTTCCTTGGGGCTTTGGCGCATCGTGCGGTGTTCAGGACGGGGCCAGGAGTGGTCGGCAGCCGCACACCCGGACCGTCGCACCGTTGACTGCACTCCTCCGCTCAGTAGAGGAAGGGGATGGCGATGTTGTCGGCGCCGGTCAGGTCGGTGCCGGGGGAGCGGCCCAGGAGCCAGGCCAGGAGGGACGCGGCGGGGCCGCTGACGAGGTGCTCGCCGGTGCCGTCCTCCTGGCCGGTGTCGGTGGCGCGAAGGCGCAGGTCAGGAGCGTCGGCTCGGCGCGCGAACGATGCGGTGACGCTGGTCAGCAAGCGGGCGGTGAAGTCGGCGGGCCAGTCGCCGGGGGTGAAGCCCGCATCCAGGTCGACGTGGTGGACGAGGACCTCGGTGAGGCGCGCGTCGGCGGCGCGGGCGGCGGGGTGGCGGGCGCCGGTCGTCCATTGGACGGTCCTGTTCCACGCCTCGTCCGGCATGCGGGCGTAGGCGTCGGCGAACTGGTCCGCGCTCTGCCGGACGTCCGCCAGGAGGGTTGCGGCCGGACGGTCCGCGCCGGCCTCGATCTCGGCGGCGCGGGCCTCCAGGCTCGGGTACTCGTACGACTCCACGCCGGTGCGCGCCCAGGTGAGCAGGCGGGTGCCGCCGTCGGCGTTGCGGGCGACGTGGGTGAGAACGTGCCCGCGCGTCCAGCCGGGGAGCAGGGACGGCGCGCGGACGTCCGCGTCGTCGAGCCGCGCCGCGGTCGCCAGGAGGTCGCGGGTCGCCGCGGTGATCTCGGCGAGGGTGATCATGCGAAGGCGGCGGCGTGGGCCTCGGCCCACTGCCGGAACGTGCGCGGCGGCGCGCCGGTGACGTCCTGGACGGTGGAGCGGACGACCGATTCGTCCAGCGAGCCGTCCACGTAGAAGTCGAAGAAGGCGTCGACGTATTCGATCGGCATCTGCTCGCTCATCTCGGCGCGGGCCTCGTCGTCGGGCTGGGCCTCGAACCGCAGGTCGCGTCCCAGAACCTCTCCCAGTATGGCGACCTGCTCGGACGGGAGGAGCGATTCGGGGCCGGTCGGGTAGTAGATCTGCCCTTCGTGGCCGTCCTCCAGGAGCGCCTCGGCGGCGACGGCGGCGATGTCACGGGGGTCGACGACGGCGGCGCGGACGTTCGCGAACGGCAGCCGGAGCGTGTCGCCGGCGCGGAGCTGCGGGAGCCAGCGGAGTGCATTGGACATGAAGGCTGATGGGCGCAGGATCGTCCAGGGCAAGCCAGAGTCGCGGACGGCGCGCTCGGTGAGGATCATGTAGCGGCTGACCGCGTTGGACATGTCGCCGCTGCCCGCCGATCCGCCTGAAAGCTGGACGACTCGGGAGACGCCGGCGCGTCGGGCTTCGGCCAGGACGCCGGGCATGTCGCGGTATCCGGGGAGCAGGAAGAGGCCCGTGGCTCCTTCCAGGGCCGGGGCCAGAGACGCCGGGTCGTTGAGGTCGCCGGTGACGTACTCGATGCCGTTGAGCGGCGAGGTCGGTGGCTTGCGGACGAGCGCTCGTACGTGTTCGTCGGCAGTGGTGAGGATGTCGACCAGTTCGGAACCGATATTGCCGGTCGAACCTGTAATGAGGATCATCAGTAGTCCTTTCATGTGGGGGTGGGCAGCCGGCGTCGTCGTTGGTGTTGGCAGGGGCGTTGGGCGCCGGCGACGGCTTTCAGTGTGGGGGTGTCTGTCGTGAGGGGCCGGTGACGTAGGCGTTGTGGTTGGTGGGGCCTGGGCGTCATCGGAGGGGGGCGTTGGTAGAGGGGAGGCAGTAGTCGGTGGTGGCAGGGCCTGAAGAGGGCGGAGGCGCGAAGGGGCCATCGCCGTCGCCAGGTGGTGTCACCAGGGGAGGGGGCGGCCGTCGCGGAAGAAGCCGCCGGTCGGGCCGTCGTCGGACAAGGTCGCGGCCCACACGACGCTCGCCGCGCCGTCGGCGACGGGACGTCCGCCCGGGCCGCCCATGTCCGTCGCGACCCAGCCGGGGCAGACCGCGTTGACGAGGACGCCGTCCGCGCGGAGTTCGGCGGCGAGCATCCTGGTCAGCGCGTTGAGGGCGACCTTGGACGCGGTGTAGGCGGGGGTGCCGCCGCCCATGTTGGTCAGCGAGGCGACCTCGCTGGAGACGTTGACGATCCGGCCGTGGGGGCTGCGGCGGAGCGCCGGGAGTAGCGCTTGCGTCAGGTGCCACGGGCCGTACAGGTTGGTCTCGGCCGCCTCCCGGACGATGGCCAGGTCGGCGTCCGTCGCCCGCTGCCAGGTGTCGTAGGTGATGGCCGCGTTGTTGATGAGGACGTCCAGCCGGTCGATCCCGGCGGCGGCGCGGGCGACGTCCTCGGCCGAGGTGACGTCGAGGCGGAGGGGCGTGGCGCCCACCTCCTTGGCGGCGCGTTCGGCCGCTTCGAGTGACCGAGCCGCCAGCAGGACGTCGTAGCCGCGTGCGGCGAGTTGCCTGCACACTTCGCGTCCTATGCCCCGATTGCCCCCGGTGACCAGCGTGATCGTCATGGCGTCCCCCTTCATGGAAATGATCAGGCGGCGAGCGGCGGCGCGTCCAATACCTGCCGTGATTACCTCTGGCTATGGACGTCCATTTGCGGGATCTGCGGTACTTCGTGGCGGTCGCCGAGGAGCTCTCGTTCACCCGCGCCGCCGAGCGGCTGTTCGTGTCGCAGCCGGCCTTGAGCAAGCAGATCAAGCAGCTTGAGGAGCATCTGCGGCTGCGCTTGTTCGACCGCGACCGGCGGAGCGTCGTCCTCACTGCGGCGGGCCGGGCTCTGCTTCCCGCGGCGCGCGACATGCTGTGCGCATGGGACGAGGCGCAGCGCGCGGTGAGCGACGCGGCGGCGGATGAGGCGTCCGTCCTGACCGTGGGCATGTCCACGAGCGTTGGACGCGGTCTCCTCGCGGGCATGCGGGAACGGTTCGCAGAACGCCGTCCCATGTGGAGGATCCGGTTCCGGCAGGTCAACTGGGACGACCCCACGGCCGGTCTGGCCGATGGGGACGTCGATGCCGCATTCGTGTGGCTGCCCATCCCGAGCCAGGACGCATTCAACGTTCACGTGGTCGCCGAGGAGCCGCGCTATGTGGCGCTCAGGGACGACCACCCGCTGGCCGGACGCGACACCATCGCGTTCGATGAACTCCTGGACGAACCGTTCCTAGCGCTGCCCGATGGGGCGGGCCCCTTGCGCGACTTCTGGCTCGCGATAGACGAACGTGGCGGGAAACCCGTCAAGGTGGGGGCGGTCGTCTCCAACGCCGACGAGACGTTCGCGGCCGTCGAGGATGGCAGCGGCGTGGTGCTACTGGCCTCCGGCAACGCCGCCATCTATCGGCGTCCAGGCATTGTGGCGGTGCCGGTGACGGGCTTGTCGCCGTCCAAGCTGGCCTTGGCGTGGCGGGCCGATGACCACCGCAACGTCATCAGGGACCTCCTCCATGCCGCCGGTGCGTGACCTGGGCATGTCGGAGCCGCGTGGGGTGTGGGCGGCCGGGGGGCGGGGCCGCATGTCGTGGTTCCAGTGCCCCCTGTCCCTGGCCGGCCCGGACAGGGGGACAAGAAGGGGACAGGGGTGGTGTCTAGCGGACGCCGCGCGGGCGGAACTGGATGCTGATGCGAGGACCGGTCACGCGGGCGCTCTTCGGGATGGCGTGCTCCCACGTCCGCTGGCAGCTCCCGCCCATCACGATGAGGTCGCCGTGGCCCAGCTCATGGCGGATCGTCTGGCCGCCGCCACCGCGCGGGCGGAGCAGCAGGCTTCGCGGCGTGCCGACCGACAGGATCGCCACCATCGTGTCGTGCGTCGAGCCACGTCCGATGGTGTCGCCGTGCCACGCGACACTGTCGCGGCCGTCCCTGTACAGGCAGAGACCGGCGGTGCGGAACGGCTCTCCCAGTTCGTCGGCGTAGTGGTCGTCGAGCGCCGCTTTCGCCTCGTCCAAGACGGGATCGGGGAGCGGGGCACCTTCGTCGTAGAAGGCCAGTAGGCGCGGTACGTCCACGACGCGCTCGTACATGCGCCGCCTCTCCGCACGCCATGGGACGGACGTGAGCAGCCGCTCGAACAGGGCGTCCGCGCCGGGAATCCAGCCCGGCAGGACGTCCACCCAGGCGCCGTGGGCCAGCCGTGTCCGCCGCGCCGACGCCAGCGGGCGCGGGCCGCTCTCGTCGGTGCAGTCCAGCAGCGAACCTTGGAACATGTCGCCACTGTACCCGTTTCACTCAAACATGTGTTCGATCATGATCGGTAGCGTGTTCTGTCGGTGGCGGACCGTAGCCTTCGCGGCGTGATGAGAGACCTGCCGCGTTCGGCGAAGGCGCTCGTGTGCGTCCGAGTGATCAACCAGCTCGGCGCGTACGTGATGTCGTTCCTCGCCGTGCTCGCGGGCCCCGGTCTCGCGGCGGCGGCGCTGGCGGTCTTCGGGGTCGCGGCGCTGGTCTCGCGCTGGCTCGGCGGCGTCCTGCTCGACAGGTTCGCCCCGCGCACTCTCATCGTCCTCGGTCTCACTTCGACGGGGTCGGCCCTGCTGCTCCTCGCCGCCGCGCGGGGCACGGGCCAGGTCTTGGGGGCGGTCGCGCTGGTCGGCCTGGCGTTCGAGATTTACGAGCCCGCGACGCAGGAGTCGCTCGCCCGGGTCGGCGGACGGCGCGACGACCTGTACGGGCTGCTCGGCACGTTCACGGTGGCGGCCGGGGCGATCGGCGGCCTGCTCGCCGCCGTGCTGCTGCCGCTGGGCGCACGCTGGCTGGCGGTCGTGGACGGCGCGACATGCCTGCTCGCGGCCGGGGTGGCGGCGTTCTTCCTGGCCCGGGACCCACCGGCGGAGACGGAGGCGCGGGGCGTCCGATGGCGGCCGTCCCGTCGGCTGCTCCGGCTGACCGCGGCGAGCACGGCCTTCGGGTGCGGCTATCTGGCCGTGCTGATGTTCATGCCGCTCGTCCTGCTCCAGCGTGGTGCGCCGGCGTGGCTGCCCGGGCTGACGCTGACCGGAGCCGCCCTGCTCGCGCCTCTGACCGGGTTCCTCGGACGCCGCCGCTTGGACGCGTTCGACCACGAGCACGTCCTCGCCATCGGGTGTGCGGTGCTCGGCGCCCTCGCAGTCGTGCTCGCCGCCGCTGGGCGGTCCGTGCTGCTCACGGTGGCGGCGTATCTGGCCTGGGCGGTCACCGACAGCGTCTTGCAGGGGCGCTGGCAGGCACTGATCGCCGACATCGCGCCCGAGCCGGAACGACCGCGCTGGTTCGCGTTCTTCGGCTCGTCGTGGGCGGTGGCCCAATCGGCCGTCCCGGGCCTGGTGGCGCTGGCGGGCGCGGCGATGCCGGTCGGCGCGGCCGCCTTCCTGCTGACCCCCGCCTTCCTGCACCGCCCAGGCCGCCGCCACTCGATCGACCCCCGCGCGAGAGACCCCGCCGCCACGGCCAACCAAGCCGCCTGATCTAGGCGACCCGGACGACGGGAGGGCAGCTGGCATGGCCGACCGACACACCTGACCAAAGCGCCATCGGCGACCGGTGACCTGCGGATGGAAGGGGGAGTTGGGCCGTTGGACGTGCCCGCTTCCGTCGGCCTCCCGGCGGCGCGCGGCGGTGGGACGGGACGGCGGGCACAGGGAGGGCGGGCACCGGGACGGGGGGTTCGAGCGGCGTCCGCGCTGGAGCGTCCATCGCGCGCGGAGACCCGGAGCAGCTGAAGAACGAGGCGCCCGGTCGTTTCGGCGGGGGCCGGAACCAGGTCGGGCGGTCGCCAGAGAGCCGAGGGGAGGAAGGGGGAGGGGAGCGGGCTCAGAAGTCGCTGAGGAGGTCTTTGAGGAAGGTGGTGGTGCGGGCCGGGCGGGCGGCGCGGATCGCGAGAAGGTCCATGATCTGCTGGTAGCGGGCGGCCTCGTCGCCTTCGGGGTAGCGGGCGCCGGTCAACTGCTCCAGGTAGACGACGTCGTCCAGGTCGTGCTCGGCGAACCGGACGATCGTGATGGGCCCGCCGAGGGCGACGTGCCCGCCGGCGGCGAACGGCAGCACCTGCAGCCGCACGTTGGGCATGCCCTCCGACATGGTGATCAGGTGCTCGATCTGGGCGCGCATGGTGTCCGGCCCGCCGATGGGCCTGCGCAGCGCCGCCTCGTCGAGGATCGCCCACAGCGTCGCCGCGCCGAGCGGGCGGTGCAAGATCTCCTGCCTGGTCATCCGGACGGTGAGCCGCCGTTCGAGTCCGTCGTACGGGGCGTCGTGGTGTTCGAGCCCGATGACGGCGCGCGCGTAGTCGCGCGTCTGTAAGAGGCCCGGGATGTACTGCACCTCGTAGGTGCGGATCGTCGCCGCCGACTGCTCCAGCCCGAGGTACTGCTCGAACCAGCTCGGTGTGACGTCGCCGTAGCTCTGCCACCAGCCGGGCTTCTTCGCCTCCCGGACGAGGTGGATGAAGCCCGCGCGCTCGTCCTCGTCGTGGACGCCGTACAGGTCGAGCAGGTCGAGGACGTCGCGGACCTTGAAGCCGTGCCGTCCCAGTTCGAGCCGGCTCATCTTGGACGCCGACGAGCGGATCGCGTCCCCCGCCTCGGCCCGTCCGATGCCCTTGTCCTCCCGCATCCGCCGGAGCCGCGCCCCGATCTGCATGCGCAGGGCCGTCGGTCCCGCCTGCCGATTGTCCAGCACAAGATCTCCAGAGGTCTCGTACGTCCTGACAACCCTCGGAGGGTCTCACAGGCTCCGACGGGCGTGCAGGAAACCTACGGACAGAGGTATGTAACTCAGTGACGCGATGGCCTGGGCATACAGGACCATTTCCGGTGCAACGTCATCGCGTCGGAACCAGCAGGTCAAGGTCGCCCCGCGGTACCCGCGCCCGCTCGGCGACCCGGTCGCGGTCGGTGCCGGCCTGCCCGACGATCTCGATCGCGCGGGTCAGCATCGTGGGCTGCTCCAGCGCTCGCGCCGGCCCGGGCTCGTGCCGCCGCCAGCCCCGCGAGCTCATCGTGCTCATCGCGTTCCGGTACGCGGCCTCCTGCATGATGCCGAGCGTGCGGGACCGGTAGAGGAGCGCCGCGATGCTGACGCCCCACGTCGCCTTCAACCGGCCGAGGCGCTCCCAGTCGGCGGTGCCGGGCAGTTCGCCCGCGATGTCCTGCTCGGGCATGAGGAACTCGGCGGCGAACCGGTGCGCCTGGTCTTCGACGACCTTCTCGCCGGGTTCGGCGTCGGCGTGCATCACCAGGTGCCCGAGTTCGTGGGCGGCGTCGAACCGGTTGCGCCAGTAGTCGCCCTTCGCCGGGTTGAAGAACACCATCGGCCTCGGGTGCACGCCCACGCTGAACGCGTCGACCCGCTCCGCCGCCCGCGGCAGGACGAGGACGATCACACCGTGCTTCTCCAGCAGCCGGACGACGTGCGGCACCGGCCCCGCCTGCTCCAGCAGGGCCTTGCGGGTCAGCCGCGCGGCCTCGATGGGGCCGGGCCCGGCGATCTCGTCCGGCGACACCGGGTACTCCGGCAGGTCCACTTCGGGAAAGTCGACGAGGTCTTCGAGGGCGGCGACGACATCGGTCGCGATGCGCCCGTAGGCGAGGGCCTGGTCGCGCTCGATCTGGCTGGTCGACCGGAGCGACCGGAAGTGCGCGCCGTCCAGGGACACGGGGCTGCGCCCGCCGTGGAAGAACGCGACCGGGACGCCGAGCGCGATGGCGAGCCGTTTCAGCGTCATCTCGTCCGGCCGCTGGACCCCCGCCTCGTACCGCCCGATCGCTTTCGGCGTCGTTCCGACGGCGTCCGCGAGCTGGTTCTTGCGCAGTCCCCTGAGCCGCCGGGCCAGCGTCAGCCGCTCGCAGTCGAACAGCACCCTGCGCCACCCTTTGCTAAGCCGTCTTCGTCTCCCCGCGAAGCCGCATGGGGACGTCTTCCTGATCGTCCCGATCGTCCCAGAGCGGCAACGTTCGCTCGACGAGCTTACGACGTGGATCAGGCCCGAGGGTGTCGTCCACCTGCTTGATCCAGTGCCAGGCCGTGCCGCCGTCCGCGTTCCACCTGGGGCGGCCCAGGAAGAGCTCCATTTCGAGGGGCTCTTCACTCGCACTGTGCGCGAGTACCAATGTGACGACGCCGGGCGTGTCGTGAACGTCCAGCCCGAGCGGCAGCGCCAACTGAGGGTCTTCGACATATCCCTGCCGCGCGACGGCCTGCTTGGTGGGGCTGGCCCGGTCCCACCGGATCGCCCGGACGTTGCCGAACTCGTGCCGCTTCAGCAGGACGCGGTAGCGGCCGCACCGCCACCCCGGCGAGCCGTTCAGATCGTCCCGGACGACGTATTTCGCCAGCTCGCCACGACCGAAGACGCTGTCGAGGGCGCTCGCCAGCGTTTCGAACGCGCCGACGCCGTATGTCCGCTCCTTGAACCCCGCCGTCCGGCTCAACGCGTTGAACAGCGCAACCGTCGCGTCCCGGTGGGCCTCCCGCACCGCATGCAGGAAGCCCACGGCCAAGAGCTCGTCCCAAGCAACCCGGTCTTCAGCCACCCGTCCACTGTAGGCAGAGGCACTGACAGTCAGCCCCCGAGAAGGACTCGCTATGAGCAGCCTTCGAACTGCGGCACTTCCTCGACCAGCTTCAACCCGCTGGACCCGAACCACTTGCGCAGCAGCCAGCCGGCCGTCCCGTCCTGGTACATGGTGGTGATGGCCCGGTTCACCGCCTCGCACGCGTCGATGTCGCCTTTCCGCATCCCGATGCCGTAACGCTCATCGGTGAACGGCGCGTTGACGATCCGCAGATCCGGTGCCGCGAACCCCGCCAACACCAGGTCACCAGTGGAAACGGCGTCCACATCGCCTCGGCGCAGTTTCGCCACGCAGTCGCTATAGGACGACCCCGGAACCAGCCTGGTACGGATACCGAGCCCGCTGACCACCCGTTCGGTCGACACGGACCCGCTGGCCTGGCACATCTTCCGCCCGGCGAGGTCGCGGACGCCGCGAATCCCCGTCTCGCCCCGCCGCACCATGACGTCCTGATGGGCGACGTAGTAGGGCCCGGCGAACGTGACGAGCGTGGCCCGGTCCGGTGTGATCGAGTACGAGGCGAGGACGAGGTCGACCGAATGCTCGTTGAGCTTCTCCTCGCGATTGTCCGACCTGACTTCCTTGAACGTCACACGCGAAGCCCCGAGCCGGCGGGCGATGTAGTAGCCGACGTCCACCTCGAAACCGCGGAAGACACCGTTCTCCTTGCGGCCGAGTCCCGGCTGGTCAGCCTTGACGCCGACGACGATGACGTCCTTGCCGGGAATGGAGGCGCTCGCCGTGGCGCACCCGGCGAGGCCGATGAGGAGGGCCGAACACATCAGGATGTGGCGCACAGCCCATGGCTATCGCCGCGACTCGACCAGGAAATGAACGCGAGAAGGCCGAACCGCTGCCGGCGGATGGCCCTATCACCGCCTAATTGGCCGGTAAGTGGCGAAGAGCCGAACCTGCCGAAGCCGGGGCTCCGGACCGTTCCGCCCTTCCCGCACCCACAGGGCATGGACGGTCAGCAGTACGAGCTGCCGAGCCCCGAAGAAGAACAAGGCGGCCAACGGCAGTTCGCCGAACAACGCCGTCGCGAGACTCAGCGCGAACTCGCCCGATCCCCAGGAGAGCCAGACGTCGAACCAGGCGTCGCAGACGAGCAGCGTCCCGCTGACGATCTGCCCGAAGATGGCGATCTGCAGCCGTTTCCAGAGAGCGAATGCGGTGCCCGCGATCGCCAGCGTCAATCCGGCATCGAAGCCGATCCAGGCGACCGCCCACCGCTCGGCCGTGAAGTGCTGCGGGAGCGTGAAACCCAGAACGACCGTCCAGGGAATGAGCCAGGCACAGCAGCCGACCAGCAGAACCAGCGCATACACGCGACGCCGCCGGTTCTGGGGCTCGTCCAGCGGATCGAGGTCTTCTGCCGCGATGAGCGCCCGCAGCAATTCGGTGCGCTGCTCGGCGGAAAGCTCCCGCACCTCCTCAGGCGTCAACACCGCGCCCACCTCCATCCACGCGCGCACGTCACCCGACGTTAGGCGTGCCTCCTATCCGTCGCCCTCAAGCAGTTCCTTCAAACGCTGATGGCTCGCCGGCGCGACCTTCGCCGCCATACGCCGCACCATGGGCACCACGGCCGCGGCCATCCCGCGTCCGTCAAAGTCGAGACCGAAAGTCACCCGGCACCGCTCGGCCCCGAGCGGCTCGACGCTGACCGTCGCGTTCGGCCGAATCGGCCCGTCCACCCCCTTCGCCGCCCACTTGCGCGGCGGCACGCACTCGGTGATCTCCTGAGTCATGGACCTCTCGGTGGCCCCGATCTTCCGGACGGTGGTGAACCGCGACCCCACCTGGTCGCCCTCGACCCGCACGTCCGTCACGTCCCGCTGCCACTCGGGGAACTTCGCGGGATCGACCACGTAGGCGAACACCTCGCCGGCCGGCCGCTCGATCTCGATGCTGTTCACGAAGGCTGACATCTCTCCTCCCGAGGCGGTCACATTCGTCCTTCGTCCTCCGTCGTATCTATGACGGACGCCAGGGGAAGGACGTGACGGTGGACGACGAGCAACTCGCGGAACGTTTCGAGGCGAACCGGCCCCGCCTGGCGGCGCTCGCGTACCGGATGCTCGGCTCGCCGACCGATGCGAACGACGCCGTCCAGGAGGCGTGGCTGCGCCTGAGCAAGGCCAACGCCGACCGCATCGAGAACCTCAACGGCTGGCTGACGACGATCGTCGCCCACATCTGCATCGACATGCTCCGTACCCGCAGATCCCGCCGGGAAGACCCGTACGACGAGCGCCTCCCCGAACCCGTGATCACCCAGGACGGCACCGACCCCGAAGAACAGGCGCTCCTCGCCGACGCCGTGGGCGTCGCCATGCTCGTCGTCCTCGACAGGCTGACGCCCGCCGAGCGCCTGGCCTTCGTCCTGCACGACCTGTTCCAGATGCCGTTCGAGGAGATCGCCCGCATCCTCGACCGCTCCTCGACGGCGACCCGCCAACTCGCCAGCCGCGCCCGCCGCCGCGTCCGCTCGGCCCCCGTCCCCGACCCCGACATGACCCGCCAACGCGCTGTCGTGGACGCGTTCCTCACGGCCGCCAAGACCGGCGACCTGGAGGCCCTGGTCGAGACCCTCGCCCCCGACATCGTCCTGCACGCCGAGGCCGACGGCGAGTTCATCCACCTCCGCGGCGCAAGGACGATCGCCCAACGCGCGATCGCCTTCTCCTTCCGCGCGGAGTTCGCCCAACCAGCCCTGATCAACGGCACCGCGGGCCTGGTAGTGGCAACCGAAGACGAGCCGATCGCCGTAATGGCCTTCACGGTCGTCAACGACAAAATCGCCGAACTAGACATCTACGCCGACCCAACCCACCTAACCCACCTAGACCCAACCCTCTTCACGACCGCCTGACCGAAGGCGCCACCCCACCGACGGCACTGGGCTGGCCCATGCGACACAAGCGACCGCCTACAGGACGAGAGGAGGATCGCTGTACTCACCACCTACGCGGCCGGACCGCCTGCATATGCCCCAGCCTCACTTGGTGCCTGAGCCCCAAACGGCCTCAGAAACTGCCGCAACTGTCGAGCGGAGCCGGCCTCGGCCAGATCGTCCATAAGCAGACGGTGGAGGACAGTCGTCTTCGGGTTAGGTTTCGCATCGCCTCTGGTTCGAGGGGGTGGACGAACGCAACGACCCAGGCCGAACCCACGGCAGCGAGACCTGATGGAGCCGCCACTAGGGCATGGACGTTGCGCTCCGCTAGTAGCATGGCGTCCCAGTGCTGCCGGGTCAGGAAGGCGGCATCACTGCCAGTCCCTCGCCTGGATCCGGCTCACGGTGCGAGCCCACGAACCCCTAAGGCAGGTGGACGAAGCAGCCGCCACTGCCGCTGTGATCGGCCCGAATCTACGAGCGAGCGCCATGAGCGTTCATTCCAAGAGACGGCGGTGGATGTCCGTCGCCCTGATCGTTCGGGGCGTAGCCACCGGGCATGATCTCCGCAGGATTGACGCCGCCGCTGTAGCTCCAACGACCACACGATTCTCTGATCTTCCCTCGGACGAACCCGTCACCACACCGAACGTGTTGCAGCCGCGCGCACGCACGGAGGAGTAAGAGTAAGCAGCACGGAACGCAGTGCCCGCCAGTGGACTTGCCTAGGGCAGGAGCTTGATCCTGCGGACGAGTGTGGCGAACATCCGGGGGGAGAGGTCAAGGTGCCCGCCGTCCGGGTCCTTGCTGTCGCGGATGCCGATGGCGTGAGAGAGTGCAGCAACCTCGACGCATTCGCCACCCTGGTTGGTGCTCTTGCTGCTCTTGCGCCATACGGGGGGCATTACATGGCCTCCATGATCTGCTTGATCAAGTCTCGTGAAAGACCCTTGGGCAGCGCGTGTTGCCCGATCTGGTCATAACGTAGTGCATAGGACGCCACCTCGGCGGCGCTCGATGCGAGCCGCCCACCACCCGGCGCCTCGACGTAGGCCACCTCCATGTGCGGCTCGGGCAGCGTCAGCAACATGAAGGCGCCGTCTAGTCCCGGATGATGTCCAACGGACTTCGGTACGACACGAACGCCGATATTCGGCCGGTGTGAAAGGTCGAGGATGTGGGCGAGTTGAGCCTTCATGGTCTCCACTCCCCCGCAGGGCAGCTCCAGAAGGCTCTGAGACAGGAGGAACCAGAAGGTTGGCGCTTCCGGTTTGTCCAGTATCGCCTGGCGAGAGAGCCGCTGTGCGAGCGCTGCCTCCACGTCCGGCAGGTTGCCGGTTGCCAGACCGGCTCTGGCGTAGTCAGGTGTCTGTAGAAGACCGGGCACGAGGTCTACCTGCCATGTCTTGATAACGGACGCCCGGCACTCCAGATCGACATACTGCCTGAACCAGTCTGGATCATGGCCGAGCGTGGCGTACCAAACGAGGAAGCCGAAGATCCCGCCCGTGTCCCATGCCTGGTCGAGCGTGGTGGCCTGCTTCTCATCGAGCTTCAGAGCGCCGGTTTCCAGGCGTGAAACTGTGGACTTCGAGCAGTTCAAGATCTCGCCCATCAGGTCACCCGTGAGCTTCCGCTGCAGCCGACAGAAGCGCAGGTAGTAGGCGATGAGCGCCCACATGGAGGACTTCGGGTCCGGAGACGGGCGATGGGACATCCTGTGCCTCCCATTTTCTCGCTGTTGCAGGAGTTGTGAGCAACTCTGACAAGGCTAAGTTCCGGAGCGCATTCTGTGGCCCAGAGCAAAAAACCTCTGCCCTGCAAGGAGGGTTTCAAAATGGGTCAGATAGTGCAGTCCGGACATATTTCTGTCGGAAACGTGGGCGATATCGTGCGAGGAGGCATGTGTGCGTGGCGGCTCCCCGCGGACGCCAGCTGCGCTTCGGTCGCGCGTTCCCTGCTCACCATCGCCACCACGACGCTCGGGCTGGACGGCGACGCGGCCGACAATGCGATCCTGGCAGCCAGCGAGCTGGCCACGAACGCCCTGAACCACGGCCCACGCGCCGACGCCGACAGCCAGACCGTCCCGCCCGAACTGTGGATCTGGGCAAGGACGACACCGACCCCTCAGTTGGTGGTCTCGGTCTTCGACGCCTGCCGCACTTCCTGGCCTGACACCAAGCCCAGGGACCTACTGGACGAACACGGCAAGGGCTTGAGCATCATCGGCATGCTCGCCGACACGTGGGGAGCCCACCCGTCCCGCTCCTTCTGCACCGAAGGCATCCAGGGCAAGGCCGTCTGGAGTGCGCACCCGCTCCCGGGCCCATGGCCCAACCCGCGCACCACGGCCCCGCCCATGCTCGCCGCCCGCTATCTGGCTTCGGCCCTGACCGCCCGGGGCCTCCCCAACATCACCCACCGCCATGGCAAGGGTGTCTCCCTCGTCACCGTTCCTACAGCCAACGACGAAGAGACGAACGTCTGGATCGACCCAGCGACCCTCAGCTACACCGACCCCACCGGCACCCGCCACCGCCGCCCTATCGTCGACCTGCACGACGCAGCCGAGACCCTGCTCTCCCAAGCCGAACGACGGCTCGGCCTCACTTGAACGCCTCGAAACATCAGGTACGACGGGACGCCTTGCCGACCAGTATCGGCATTGGACTCGCCGCATGAGGGAAAAACCCTCAGCGAGAACAATCCATGCGCGCTCGTCGAGCGGTCTCTGGAGAAGTAGTCATGATCCTGGTGTGGCGCAAGAGTTCGTACAGCGGTGGCGCGGACGACGCGGCATGCGTCGAGGCTGCTGCCGTGCGCGGCGGTGTCGAGATCAGGGACTCCAAGAACCCGAACGGGGAACACCTTTCGATGACGGGCGCGGTGTTCGCCGGCCTGGTGCGACAGGTCAAGGACGGAACGTTCGACCGTCCCTGAGCGCTCAGGGACGGCCCCACAGTTGTGGTTCTCGTGGTGGTGAGTGGGCCAATCGGCATCAACAGTGACGGCGACCCTCAAACGACGCCACCGGCGTTCGCAGAACGAACCTCGTCACATGGTTCCCTTGATACGCCGGACGAGGTTGCGGAACTGCTCCACGCTCAGAGTGAGGTGGTCGGCGTCAGGCAGCTTGCCATCGCGCACGCCGATGACCTCTCCTAGCTGGGCAACCTCGACGCACTGAGCACTCGTGCCCTCCGTTGACTGGCTGCTCTTGCGCATGATGCGGGATTCATGCAGGCCTCCAGGTGTGAGGACGAACATCGGCCTTCTTGGTAGGAGGCACGGCCCGCATAGGGTGCCGTGCCTCCTGGATATGTGAGTCTGGTCGCTGATGTGTCAGGCGGGTCTGTTGAAGAAGCCGATTTCAGGGGCCTCAGGGGTCCCGATCAGGAGGGCTCGGTCGAGGAAGGTGTTGTTGGTCTCGCAGCTCGTTTCCGGGAGGAGCACGCAGGCGTAGCAGGCGGCCAGGTTCAGGCTGTCCGTACCGCCGGCCTCGGTCTCCATGCAGGGCGGGTCCTGGGAACACCAGGAGATGCGGTCGAGCGCGGAGTCGAGGGACGCGCCGAGTCGGTGGGGGTCGCCTTGACCGACGACGCCGCCGAGGCTGCCGGCGGAGTCGCTGGTGGCCGTGTAGATGAGGATCCCCGCCATGCCCTTCGGGCCGGGAGAGCAGTAGATCCGTTCACGTAGGGCTGCGGCCGGATACCCGCAGTCCAGACTCCACTCGTTGATCAGTGCGTGGGCGAGGGTGTGGAGGAGGATGAAGCGCGCGTCGATCGGGGACGCCACATCATCGGCCGTGGGAGTCCGGCCCGCGATTTGGGCGCGCTTGAGCAACTGGGCACTGTGGCTGTCGTTGATGCGCGTTGCTCGGCTCTGTGGTCCGGAGGTCTTCTCCCAGCGATGCAGGCGGTCTCTGTCCAGGGTGAGGAACACGCCTTCGCCGCTGACCTCGATGGCGGGAAGCCAATCGAGTTCCTCCAGGGAGAGCTTGGCCCGACGGACGGACGCCGCAGGGTCGGGCATCTCTATCCGGGTGAACGACTGCAGCGCGCGGACCTCCCGTAGCCGCCGGACCAGCATGACCTTGTCAAGGGCATCGAGGTCGGGTGCGGAGGGATCCATCGGCGCGGGTTCGCATTCGAAGTCATCGTCGCGGGTGACTTCGGACGTCCCATGAGAGAGCTGCTCGTACTCCTTGTGCCGGAGCCGGCTGGAGGCGTCGAGCTTGATGTCTTCTTCATCGGGTTCCTCACCGGCGAGCTTCCGTCGCTCATCGAGCGCGGCCAGCACCTGGGCGACGCTGAACCCCGTTCCGTCAATGAAGGTCTCGATCACCGCCTGCTGAGCCGCCTCGTTGTCTTCGTATTTCGCGAGCTTGTCCATGTGCCTGCTGAGCAGGCGATGGAGGCCCTTAGACCAGGGCGGGATCGACAAGGACGAGCGTTGGACGGGAAACCAGGCCGCAGACGAACCTCGCTGCAGCGTCCGCGGTGGCTCGTCGCAGCCCTTCTCTTCGGAGTATTTGCCCAACCATGGGCGCCTGCCACTGCACTTCACACCGATGGAGGGCATCGCGGCCTTGCCGAAGGCTCCCTCCAAGGAGGCGCTCTTGCCGCACGAGCATTTGATGACGATGGAGCGGAGCGAGGCGCTGCCGCCCGTGCTGTGCAGTGTCAGGCGGTGCTTCTGTGAGGCGTCCTCGGAAGGTGTGGTCCTCTTGTGCACCCAGTCGAAGTACGGGAAGTCGTCCAAATGCCCGTTCGCGCAGGCGACGACGAATCGAGACGGGGTGAGAGCCGTTCCACAGGCGCCGCAGACGCTCCTGTTGGGTGGAGAGCCGAAACGGCCGAATGGCTGAAGGTCCCTGCAGGTACCGCATGAGTACCACTCCGGAAACAGGCGGATCCTGACGCCGTCGCCTGCCGGTGGGCTCGCGGCGGGCGGCAGCCGGAACTCGCGCACGCCGAGCCAATGCTGCAGGTTCGGTTCGTAGACCCGCTCCGCCCTGTCGGCGTTCCAGGTGTCGAGTCCGCTGACGATGAAGGACCGGTCGCCGAGCGCCACCATGGAGCCCACACCGTAGGTGGTGATCATCTGGGTGCGGCGAACCGCGCCCTCGCGAGTGCGCGTGGTCTCCCGGGGCCCGCTCCGGCCCCGCCGGTTCGAGTTGCTGCGCAGGGCCATCTCACTTCTCCCGGTACAGGTCGGACTCGACATCGACGTCGCGGAGGCTCCACAGGGTGGGGAGGGCCTCTAGAAGGTCGTCGTCGGAATAGGAGCACAGGAGCGCGGAATCGGGCTCCCGAGGTTCGGAGCGCTTGAACGAGTACTTGGCCTCATAGACGAGCGGGGCGTCGCCGAGGTCCGGATCTCGGTGGTCGGCGAGCTTCCGCCAATGTCCGATGATGAAATCGAGATCGGCCTCGGTGCCGGATGCCTCTTCCGGTGCGACCCTCTCGACGCGGGCGAGGATCCTGTCGCGCATCTCCTCGACGCGGTCGAGGAACTCCTCGATGTTCTGGGCGGACCGGTTGTCCCGCGCGTCTTCGACCATCAGCCGGGTGAGGCCGACGAGGACCGCGTGCAACCCTCGATCGCGGGCGCGAGAGGAGAACGGTGTGACGCTCGTGGACTCGACCTGGCGATACAGCGCGGAGTGATACGAGGCGAACTGTTCGTAGTGCGAGCGGTCACGCGACCGTGCCGCGTTGAACAGGGTGACGATGAGCCCGGGATGCCGGCGCCCGACCCGGCTGGTGGCCTGGATGTACTCTGCCGTGGTCTGTGGCTGACCCATGACGGCCATGAGCCCGAGCCGGTCGACGTCCACGCCGACTGAGATCATGTTCGTGGCGAGGACCGTGTCGAAGGCCTCACCGGGCAGGCTCTGCTCCAGTTCCTTCAAGCGCGTCGGGATGTCACTGGACTTCACCCGACTCGTCAGTTCGGCGTACCGGTCGGCCTCCCGCGCTTCGATCCCGGCGCGTTCGGCCAGCAGCCCGAGGCGCTCCTGCACGTCGTCATGAACCTGGAGTTCCGCCGCGGCGAGCAGACGGAGGCTGTTGAAGTAGCCGATCAGCGTCCAGTAGGCGTCCCGGACGGAATCGTCGCCCTCGATGCGCCCGGCGTGATGCAACAGCGCCGCGTACGCCCGGATCAGGAGGGTCGCCTGACTGGTGCTGGGCGTCATCAGTCCCACGTAGAGGCGGGACGCCTTGCGTTCGCGCGGAGTCTCGACCGCGAACCACGAGTCTCTGGAGTCGAGTCCTGCGGGTGGGAACTGGCGGACCTCCCGGTCGAAGAGGGCCTTGCCCTGCTCCGCCGCCCTGCGGATGGTCGCGGTGGACGCGATCACCTTGGGCGCGTCCGCCGCGATGTCGATGGCCGTCTCGTAGAGGCCGGCCAAGGTGCCGAGGGGGCCGGAGATCAGGTGCAACTCGTCCTGGACGATCAGCTCGGGCGGTGGAGTGCCCGGGCGATCTCGGTTGAACAGCGCTGCGACGTCGGCCCGCCAGGCGATCTGCGCGAACTTGTCGGCCGTGGCGATGACGAGCGTCGGACGAACTCGATAGATCTGCTCATCGACCACGTGGACGGGCAAGCCGTCGTGGAAATCGCACTCGCCGTTCGGGCACCGAACGGCCATCTCGGCGTCGTCGGGTGCCATGTGATAGTCGTGCGCGTCGAGCCGGCTCCCGCACCAAGGGCACACACCGAGCTGGACGGGGTTCTCCTCCTGGAGGTCGTCTCCCTTGCGGAGCTTCCGCAGGCTGGTCGCCGCAACCTTCAACCGGTTCGGCGTCGCCGCGCTGCCGACCCACATGCCGATGGAGATCGGCTCGGATCCGAGCCTCACCGGATCGCGCAGGCGCTGCATCTCCATGGCACAGATCAGCGAGGCCGCTCGCTCGAACTGCTGAAGCGTCAGCAGACGCAGGGTGTATCTCATGAGGGCCGTGACACCGCCGCCCGAGTCACCGAGGCGGAGTCGGCGCAAGAACACCGTATAGGCGATGAGACCCAGGTAGGCCTCGGTCTTGCCGCCTCCTGTGGGGAACCACAGGACGTCCGCGAGTGCTCGGTCGGGGTGATCTCGGTTGGTGATCCCGCGCAGGCAGAGCAGCAGGAACGCGATCTGGAACGGACGCCAACGCCCGTCGAACGTCACCTCGCCCGAACGGCCGCCCTTGATCCAAGACGTCCGGCCGCGCTGCTCGGCCATGACGCGATTGGCCATGCGGAACGCCGTGAGGGCGCCGGGGTCCGATTCCAAGAGTTCGATTCCGGCCGCCATCCGCTCGGCGGCGCCGCGACACTGGTCGATCTGGTCGCGGGCGACGGTGCCGTACTCGGTGTCCCGGAGAAGCGAGGCCTCGTCGGATCGTTCGGCGATCCAGGCTCGATACCCCTCGACCAGAGCGGTCAGCGCCCCGATCACATCCGCGTCCGACGCCTCCGCCAAGTGCAGCATGCCGAGCGAGCGGGTGTCGATGTCCGGATTGGAATCGGCGAGGAGGACCTCATGTGACGGGACGAACGCCGTCCAGACGGCGGCGACGGCCGCCCGCCGCGTTCTCGCCGTCACCGCGCCCCGAGGGGGGAGCGGAGACCAGTCCCAGTCGGCCGCACAGCCGTGACCCGTGGCGAACGTCGGGGCGTGTCGGTGGAGGAGCCGGTTGAGCTTGACCTCGTCCTCGTCCGCACCGATCGGCACGGGACGTTCGACCAGTGCCGCGACTCCGTCCGGACCGACGATGTGCAGGCGCGGCTGGAAGAAGCAGTGCGCGTCCTGGAGATCGAACCGGGAGATCTCGTTGACGTTGACGAGCGTCACGGTGATCGCGACGGCCCCGTCGCGCGGACCGCGCACCCGAAGGCGCATTTCGAGGCCGGAGCCCAGTGGCTCGACACGCTGCCCCGGTTCGGTGACGTCGATGACGACGGGCGCGATCTCAAGAGGGCGACGACGCCACCGCACGTCGTCCTTGTCCGTCGTCCGGCGCTCGGCCCGCCTCGCCGCGGCGATGTTGCCGGCCTCGTCGATCGGGTCGTACATCGCAGCCGTGACCATGGCCGTCACCGTCGGGGAGACGGTCGGGTCGACCGCGAACGTCAGACCCATGGAAGAGGGAGTCTGCACGTTGGCGAGCGAGACCCCGATATCGGGCACCTCGTCGACGGCGAACTGCGCCGTGGTCAGGTCGGCGTCCTTCTCCGCCTGGTCGAGCGCCACGGTGTCCTCGTCCCTGCGGCGCGGGAAGAGGACGCCCGCGGAGTAGGTCGTCACGGGAGCGTCGTCGATGACCTCGTCCTCGCCGCCCACGGGACCGGACAGGTCTCGCCGCAGCCGGTCGAGAAGCTCGTCCCTGAACCGGTAGTGATCGGAGTGATCAGACATTTTCTGCCTCACCGCCGTGAACGTACGGGTCATAAGTGAAACGACCAAGACCGACCGGTCGGGGAGCCAGCCAGACCCCATGCTCGCCCAGTCCCGCCATAGAGCCCGCGGAGGCGCTGCCCGCCACGGTCTCGACCGCGTCGATTCGCATGCCGGTGATGCCGACGGGCCATCTGTCCGGGACGTGGTTCTTGGACCACTTCATGTGGGAGTACAGCTCCTTGGCGAACTGCTCCGAGGTCAGCCCGATCGCAACCCCGGAGGGTTCGTGCACGACGACGTACCGCGGGGCTTGGAACTCGTACGGTGAGCCGTCCTCGAGCCGACGCAGGACGACCGCGTCACCGGGTGAGACATGCTCGGCCAGATGGTCTTGCAATGCCGCGGCGGTCTTGTCGAAGACGTCGTCGGGCAGGAGAAGATGCGATCCGGCTGGACGCTCCCCATCGACGTCGCCCGCAACGAGTTCGATTCCGAGCCGCCACGACCGTTTCCGGACCTGATAGCGGCCCCAACGTCCCGACCGGTCCTTGGCCGGGTACATCGGCCAGGTCTTCAACGGTGCCAACCGCATGAGTTCGTGGCGCGCCCGGGTCATCGCCACGTACAGCATCCGGGTCTCCTCGTCCTGATCCTGCACGTCATCCCGGAGCGTGTCGGGATCCATGACCAGGACCCTGTCGAATTCGAGGCCCTTGGCACGGTGCATGGAGGAGACGGTGAGCGCCGCCGACGGCTGTGCGGTCAGTTCGTCCGGCACACGCCCTTCGGCGATCAGTGTTCGGAATCGAGAGAGGTCCAGGGTGTTCGAACGGTTCGGCAGGGACCTGAGCAAGGAGGTCCACAGCACTCGGGGGGGCATGTCCGCCGGCAGCGGGAGCCTCTTCGCCAATTCCTCGAAGTCGCTTCGCGTGACGATCGAGGACTCGGCGCGGCGGAACATCAGGCCCACCCACGCGGGAACAGCGCGGTCGCGGGCCGAGCGCTGTACCCGATGCGGGACGCCACCGGCGTGCAGGAGCTCCGAGACGAGCAGAGCCTGGCCGTTCGTCCGGCACAGGATCGCCGTGGTCCCGTCGTGGTCGCGGAGCCCGGCACAGACGAATTCGTCTTCGAGGTCGCCGATCAGGAGGGTGTCGAGAAGCGCCGTGCGAAGTTCCTCGTACCGGACGCCCGCGACTCTTCCCCGCCCCTCCGCTCCCGCCTGCAGGCGAGGTCCGAAGGGCAGGGCCACCCTCGCCTCGTCCGTCGCGGCCCGGAAGTTCCGGCTCAGCCGCAGTTCCGTCAGTTCTTCGCCGAATCTCGCCCGCAACCAGTCGAAGAATCGGTTCGTCTCGCCCGCACGCTCCTCCGGATCTCGCACCTGGAAGCCGTAGATCGCCTGAGCCGGGTCGCCGACCACGGTGAAGCCGCACTCGTAGGTGTCGAGCAGCGCCTCGACCAGTTCCCGACGCTCGCCCACGAGGTCTTGGACCTCGTCGATGACCACATGGCGCAGGTCCTCGTAGAGGTCGTTCACCGCGTCGTCGCCCATCAGCTCCGCGGCGGCGACGATGCGCGCGTCGAAATCGCGTGACCGCCAGTCGCGGGCGGCGTCCACCTGCGTCAGCAGTTCGAGCGCCCAGGAGTCGAAGGTCCGCACTCGGACGTGCCGGGCGGCATCGCCGTGCCGAGCGAGCCGCTCCTTCAGCTCGCGGACGGCCGCACGGGAGAAGCTGAGGACGAGGATCTCGCCGGCGCCCAGACCCTCCCGGTCGACGAGTGCGTCCAGCCGACGGACGAGCGTATGGGTCTTGCCCGCTCCCGCACCGGCGATGACCAGTGCCATCTCGTCCGCGGGCAGGTCGACCACGGCGCGCTGCTCGTCGGTCAGCGGCGGTGCGCCTTCGTAGGGGGTGGTCACCGGGCCCTCCAAAGTTCCTCGAACTCCGTGAAGGCCAGCTTCCTGTCGTAGTTGACGATGTTGTCGTGCACGTCCAGGATTCTGCAGACCTCCTTGCCGCCGTTGAGCGGACCGCGCAGACCGCGTCCGATCATCTGGGTGTAGGTGTTCGGGCTGTAGGTCGGACGAGCGACGATCACGGCCCTCGTCGCCGGGGCGTCGAAGCCCTGCGCCAACACGTTGTAGTTGGCGAGGACCCTGATCTTGCCATTGCGGAACTGGTCGATGCTGCTGCGCCGCTCCGCCGTCGGCGTACCGGAGTCGATCGATGCGGATCTGATGCCCATCCCGTTGAGGACCGCCGTCATCAGCCGTGCGTGGTTGACCGACGTCGCGAAGAACAAGATGGGCCAATCGGCCGGCATGGACTCGATCTCATTGACCAGCATGTTGTTGCGCTCGTCGTCCGCGGCCAGACGCTGTTCGGCGGTGGTGGGAAGACCGCGGAGCAGCGCCACGTTCCGCAGTTCGTCGTCTGACAGGCTGATCGTCGCGCCCCGCAGTTCACGGTGCTCGACGCGCGCCAGCACGCCCAGCTCCTGTAGGTGAGTGAAGGGATCGCCGTCCGGGAAGACCCCGTGGTCGAGCCGCCGCTTCCCGTATCGCTGAGTGAGGAGCCGCGTCTCCTCCGGATTGAATCCTCGGTAGGGCGTCGCCGACAGACCGACGAGAGGACGGGACGTCATGCTCGACGTGAGCCCGAGCGACCGCAGGATCGACGTCATCCGGGTATACGAGCTGTGGGCCTCGTCGACGATGACCACCGCGGCCTCGCGCAGCCACGCGTACTCGTCCTTTTCCAAGACCATCTCGAGCTTCGCGTCGGTGGCCACCACGAGATGCGGACCGCTCCTGTGCGCGGCGGCCTCGAAGCTGCTCCAGAGCCTGCTGATCGTGAGCGGCTCCCCGGGGCCGACCTTCTGCCACACGAACTTCCAACTCTGCACCGCCTGCTCGCACAGTTCCCATGTCTGCGCGATCCAGAGCACCGGGCCCGTCAAGCCCCGCTCCTTGAAGACCCTGATGACGGACTCGGCCGCGACCCGTGTCTTGCCGGCGCCGGTCGGCATGCTCAGCATGGCCCTGCCGGGCCTGCCGTCGATCAGGAGGTCGTACATGTTCGTGGCGAGCCGCTCCTGGTAGTCGTGGAGGCGGGGGAACATCGTCGGTCCCTCCACGACCTCTGTCGGATCGAGTGACTCGACTTTCGTCCCGGCGTACTCCTCGGGCAGGCCGAGCTCGTTCACGAACTGACGGGCGGTGTTCTCGCCGCTGAAGCGGGACGGGGCGTCCGGAATGCGGGCGGCGATGTCCTTGCTGTGGGTCCGCAGCAGGCCCGCGCCATGGGCGTTGACCGCGAGTTCGGCGATCCGCTTGTCGTCGGGCGCCCGCCCGGTGCGTGCCTTCTCGCTCTCGATGAGACCCTCGGGGAGCCGACTCTTGAGGTTCTCGACACCGACGATCTGGAGGACCTTCTCGGCGGAGCTCTGCGCCTTACGCGCCCGCTGGACGCGTTCGTGATTGCGCATCTGTTCGCGCCGACTCAAGATCGACTCGCAGCCCGCCCGGCCCAACCCCAGCTTCAGCACACGATCGACGGACATGAGCGCCGCGAGGTCGTCCTCCGGGCTCTTGACGAGCACCACCTGGTCTTGGGACGCCTCCCGAATCGGTATGGGGCGCTCACCGTTGGGCGACCGGGTGATCTCCTCGAGTTCTGTGCAGCGACCCAGGGACCAGCCGTCCACCTTCGCTCGATGAGACACCTTGAGATGGGGGAATTCGTCCACGAGCAAGGTGGGCTGAATCTCAAGGACGTACCGGAGCTCCTTCTGGATGACGTCGGATGGGGGGATCATCCCCCACGTCTCGATCATCTGCTCAGCGCTCTCGACGGTTGGCGCCAGCAGCGCCGGAATGCCCTCTCGGACGAGGGCGTCGTACTCCGAGCGGATCGCCGTCACGGCGATCTCCTGATCGGGACGGTCGTTCGACCAGTCCTCGCCGACCCGGCACCGGGTGGTGATCTCAGCCGGCCACTCGGCCTCGGCCTCCAGGAACAAGGCGTAGACCTTGCCGGGGAACGCGTCGTCCTCGCTCGACTCGGCCTCCCTGAGCAGACTGGTCCAGGTGCCCGCGCGAATCTCGCCCAGACTGCCGGGCAGCTTCAGAGTCTCGGCGATCCCGGTCGCCACGTCCGCCACTGGAAGCACATCCCCGTGCGCTCTGAGCCCGGGACCGACGGACAACGGAACGCGTCGCAGGCCGCGAGACGTTTCAAGGAACCCGTGCATGCGCGCCATCCACACCAGAGGCGACATCCGGTGGTGACGAGTGGACGGCAAGGCGCCGACCTGGAGCGTCCAGTTGGTCACGTGACCCGTGGGCGGGAGGCTCTTCAGGAAGGCCGCCCGTCCCTCCTTGGAGAGTTCCGTGAGGAAGTGCAGCGGGCCGGCAGGGTCGGCGCCCTGGGCGCGCATCGTCTTCAATTGAGGCCGAGAGGCATCGGTGGGCAGACCGGCGAGGTACTTCTTCCAGCCCGCCTCGACGTACGACTCGAACCATGGCTCCGAGCGCGGGTCCACGCCCATCATGGGACGGTCGAGAAGGCCGAGGGCGCGGAGGATCTGCCGGTCGTGCTCGTGGAACCGCATGTCGACGGCGATCCGCGCGTCGCGTGAGCCGTCCCCCGGAACCACGGGTCCCGGCGCGAGGCAGTCGCCGATGCTTCGGAAATCACCGGACACCGTGCGCACCTTCAGTTCTTCGGTCGGCTTCTTCACGTGCGCCTGGAGCACCGCGAGGGCATCGGTGGGGTCGGCCTGGCGGGACAGGTCCCAGAAGGCCTCCCACTTCGCGTCGGAGTAACCGTGGAAGCCCTGCTCGAGCACCGCGGAGAGTCGCCCGGCGGGGTCGGCCTCATGAATGCCGAGCCCGTCGAGGGCGTGGGACGCCTCGAAGTCGCCCGCCACGGCCGGGTGCACGTAGAGCAGGCTGTCACCCAGAGCGTCGCCGGAGCTGCGGCGGAAGATCTTGCCTCGCACCGGTGCCACCAGACCGTCCGACTCGGTCAAGAGGATTCGGGCCTTGGCCGCCTCCTCCGTGAACTTGCTCTGGTCGCGGCGCATGTCGGAGACGATGCGGATCGCCAACACTGACGCCTCGGGGGAGCCGTCCTCGACCAGCGCCTCCAACCACTCGCGAACGGAGGCCGGGTGAAGGTCCGCCGCCGAGAGGATCCGCTCTGCCCGCGCCCGCCGCTCCCGCGTTTGGACGGAGTGATGGCACCAGGCGACCGGACGGCCCGGGTGGCTCGCCCACAACTTGAGCCACTCCTCCTTCAACTCGTCCGGGTGCAGTCGAATCTCCGTCGGATGACGCAGAATCCCGTCCTGATCCGGCAACGAGGGCTTCTCCCCCGCGATCTTCCAGATGGCAAGGGTCAGTTGCCTGTCAGCCCACTGGGGCGCCTCTCGGCCGCGTCCCGGAAGCAGGTCGATGTACGCGGCCGGATCATCCTCCCGAACCAGCTCCGGCAGGGAGTCCAGCACCAGTGTCGCCGCCTCGTTGATCAACTCGTCGTTGAAGGCGTTGTTCTTGTAGAGGTTCTGCCGGTCCTCGCTTGTCTTCCACGGCGCGTTGAGGATGCCACGGAGCAGCGTGGCGTAGTTGGTGGGGAAATAGGCCCAGAAGGTGCCGAGTTCACGAACCCTGCGTCCGTCGGGCACCGCCCAGGACAGGTCGATCTCCGGACGATCGTGCAGTTCGCCGGCGGCCGAGAGCGCCGCCCGGCTCGGCCGGATCGTCCGGGTGAAGACGCGCCACTCAGTAGTGACATCCGACCCGTCGCGCTTCTCCTCCTGGATCGTGTGGCGTGTTCCCTCCACCTTCTGGGAGATGAGGCGCCGGGCGGGCGGAACGACGCGCCGGTCCTCCAGCGTGACCGTGCCCACGTGCGAGGAGAAGAGAGGGAACTCGGCCGGGAAGTTCATGAGATCCGCACCGAGCCGCTTCACGGACTCCGGCTTGAGCGGGAGCCGGACGACCGTCGTCGCCCAGGCGAGGAGATCGGCGAGGACCGGGTCGGCGGCCATGGCCTCGTCGCGGTCCAACGGCCGCCCCATGCGCAGCACGGGGATCTCCTCGGCCTCGGGGTGGACGGACCTGATCTGCTCCGTGGACCAGTCGCGATCGAATCCGACGCATCCCGTCCTGCTGAAGAACTGCGGGGAGTCCGACACGCTCAGCACCGACTTGACGCCCACCCCGAAGCGCCCGATCTGGCCACCGCGCTTGCGCGAGACGCCCATGCGCAGAATGGTGTCGACGCCCTCCGGAGTGATCGGCGCACCCTGATTGGCGCAGTACAGGTGGGTCGCGGTCAGGATCACGGCGATCTCGCCACCGGGGTCGGCGCGAAGTTCGTCGGCGCCGTTCTGCACCAGTTCGTAGATCTGGCGGTCGCCGTATCCGCCCTGGCTGATGCGGCGCTCTCCGTTGGCGTGCTCCTCGATCAGCCGCGGATCGACCTTGTAGGTCTCCAACACCCGGCGCGACTGCTCGATCACCACGTCCAGCACGGACTGTCGGGGTGGGTGCTCGGACATCGAACGACTCCTTTGAAGCACGAAATGTCGGCGGGGAGCGAAGGGTGAGCGGCCGGCGCGGGAGCAAAGAGCCGGCCAGGGGCGAACGCGATTCGTGTGCAGGCTCGCGCCCGCCCCTGGCCGCAGACAGCCATGACTCTGTGGAACGTCGGGTCGCAGGTCGATTTCTAAGATGGTGATGGCGTCGGTGACGACCCTCCGGACATGGAGGCCCTTCTTGGCGCTTTTGTCCGGATTTGCTCGATTCGGGACGTTGGCTAGATGGACTTGTTCCTCTTGTTGCCTCGAGTCCCCGCCCGCGGATAGTGGACGGACCCGTGGCACGCGGCGCACGTCGAGTGCGCGGTGCCGATGTGCGGCATTTCCTGCCGCCAGCGGTTGACGTAAGTCAGGGGGACGTCCTCGGCGCGCAGCAGCGCGTCCGCCGCAGAGGGGGACACCTGCGACGCCAGGTCGTAGGCCCGTACCAGCGTCTCCTTATAGTGCGCTGGGAAGGTGCGGCGCTGCCTTCTGCCCCCGTGAGGTCGACTCATCCGGGGCCTCCCTTTCAGTCGTGAACTTCTATTGGCCGGTCCGTGTCGACGATCGGTCGTGGGCCGTACTGCTCCTCATGTGAACGCGAGTCGAGTACCGATTGACTCGGGTTCTCGGTCGTCCACCTTGCCACGCCGCACAGGTCGTGTGAAGCCGTGGAATCACGGAAGTCCGAACGATACGAGGTCATGCTCATGACGAGACGAGGCGTCTTCTGGGTCGAAAGACAAGTCGCCCCTTCAAGCGACACTCTTCGGCGCCGCTCCGGTTTCGAAGAAGGTAATGCCTGAGGCGGTGCTCCGCAACACCGGGAGATGTCCGAATTGTATTCTGTCCTGGCCAGAATTGCTCTCGACTACCTATAGTCAGATTGTGGCGACGGAGAGTCGTCGACGTGAGCGTCCGTCCGATGTATAGGCTCGCCTTCGGCGGCCTTGATTTCAAGTCTTTTTGACGTACGATGTGGTGTATAAAACGCGAGGTGATGGAGGGGTGAATGGGTGACCTGGAGGAGTTCGGGCCCTGGCTCGGACGGCAGTTGCGGCGTCGAGGGCTGAGTCAGTCGGAGTTCGCCGAGGAGATCCAGGTCACGCGGGCGGCGGTGTCGGCCTGGATGACCGGCCGGGCCCAACCGCGGATGGACAAGATCCAGGCGATCGAGGAGGTCCTCGAGCTGCCGGCCGGGTCGCTGGTGACTCGGCAGGACCCGGGAACACCGGTCGAAGGACTGACCTGGTACCACCGGCCGGCCTACAAGGACGGCGGACGCGAGTTCGGGAACGCGGCCGCCTTCGCGTTCGACGCCGATCTGAGCGTCCTCGCGCGGGAGGCGACCCAGAACAGTCTCGATGAGCGGCTCGACGAGGGCGAGCCCGTGCGCGTCCGCTACACCCTGCATGAACTGACGGGCGAGCGGCTCCACAGCTTCCTGGAGGTGCTTCGATGGGGTGACATCGAACCCCACCTCCAGGCGTCCGCCGACGCCGACAACAAGGTGGGGCGCGTCATCGCGGACGGCCTGGAGGACCTGCGCAACACCGGTCGACTGCTACTGCTCCGCATCGACGACTACAACGCCTCCGGCCTGACCGGGCCCGATTATGACGACGGGCGGTTCGCCGCCGTGGTGCGTCGCCAGTTGGAGAGTCGAAAGGAAGGGGCCGGGGCGGGAGGCTCGTACGGACTCGGCAAGGCAACGCTCTGGGCTGCGAGTCGGCTCGGCCTCGTGCTTATCAACAGCACGCTCTCCACGCCCTACCAGGGACACAGCGAACGACGCATGATCGGTCGTTTGGAGCTTCCGTGGCGGCAGACCGTCGATGGGCAGTGGGCAGGCCCGTCCTGGTTCGGCGAACCGGATCCCGAACGCGATGGCGCCACCCGTTCGTGGTGGGCGGACGAGCAGACCGCCGAACGGCTTCATATCCGGCGCGACAGCGGCGCGCCCGGTACGAGCTTTCTCATCGTGGGCGCGCACGACCCGAGCGGAGAGGCCGACGACCTGGAGAGCATGCACGCCGCTCTCGTCAAGGGTCTGGTTCAGAGCTTTTGGGCATCGATGGTGTCGACAGCGGACACGCGGCCCATGCTCGCCGCCTCTGTGGTCGCCAAGCGCGACGGCAACGTCGTGGTGGAGGAAGAGCAGATCGACCCGTATCAGTACGAGCCCGCTCGGACTCGGGCGCTGCGAGCGTTCCTCGAAGGCGCCACTGTCGAGCGCCTGACGTCCACTGATGACGTTCTTCTTTCGCACGTGCCGCTTCACGTCCCGGCGCTGAAGAGCAAGGGAAAGGCGCCCAAGATCGAGCACCGAGCGGTGCTGCTTGTCACGCCGACCGACGAGCAGGACATGGACGCCAACCAACTCGTCTGCATGCGCAGCAACCGTATGGTCGTCATGGCGCGTCCCATGACGGACCTGCCACTCGGGGCGCCGCGAGTGCAGGGCGTGCTGCTGGCGGGACACGCGGCCGGTGCGGACAGCCCGGGCGCGGATGCGGCCGAGCACTTCCTGCGCACTGCGGAGCCGCCGGAGCACAACGACTGGAAGCGAACGGACGACCTGACGGCCACCTACGCGCGGGGGGCTGCCACCGCCATCAGGACCTTCCGCACGGCCATGATGGAGGAGATCCGCCGACTGCTCCGGCCCACCGAGCAGAAGAGCGACGACGGGCCGGCCTCCCTGCGGGAACTCCTCAGTCTGGAGCCGCCCTCCGCGCCGCGCAGCCCCGGTTTCCCCACGGTGAAGCACGTCGACGGTTCCGTGGACGCCTCCGGTGCGTGGCGGGTGCGGGTCGAGGTCAGACTGCCGCGGCGCGACGATCCGTGGCTGCTCAGTCCGACCCTCCGTTTCGCCACGCGTTCGGGCCCGAAGCCGATGGCCGAATGGGCTGAACTCATCCCGGAATCGAACTGCGAGCTCACTGAGGCCGGGAACTTGCGCTTCGCGCCCGGCGCGCGCACTGCCGCCTTCCGAGGCGTCAGCGACGTCTCCAGCCACCCGGTGTCCGCGAGGATGGCCGCCGCCGACGTGGATCTGCGACGAGTCAAGGAGGCTTCGGCGTGAACAGGCTCATTCCGTATCCGACCCTCGCCGGTGAGATCTCACTCGAAGTGCGGGAGGTACGGCTGGACGGTGCGCCGCTCAACCTCAACATGATCTCGAGTTCGCGTCACGTCGTGGCCCTTCACGAGGTCGAGCGCGAGAGATGGGACGAGGCGAGGCTCTCGGTCCGGCTTCACCCGCCTCGGCACGAGTTGGACGACGCCGCGTGGTCGGACGTGAACTGCGTGGCGGTGCTCGCGGAGCGCCGGACCAACGCCCGTTCGGTCACGCCCCTCGAAAAGGAACCCGATGGCACCTGGACCGGAGTGGTCGTCATGCACGGCGACCATCACCTCGGGCAGGCGCAGCTCAGCGGCCACGTGATCGCCACGGTCGACGGCGTCGTCGGCCGGACGATCGGTGTCACGGACCGCGCGTGGACGGTCGACCTGCAGGCGCGGACTCCCGCCCGACAGCAGAGCATCAAGGTTCTCACCGTGGACTTCGGCGATGCGGAGCATCCGCATCTGCACTCGTACAAGGACGATCCGTGGACGGTCGAGGCCGTGGGGGAAGAGCCGCTCGTCTACCTCAATTCGAGGTTCGAAGGGCTGGTGCCGCTGCTGACGGACGGCGACCGCGGCGCTCGGGACCTGCTGGCCGCGCAGATCGCCGCGGACGCCTGGACGGCGTTGTTCAACGCGGCCGTCTACGCCGCCGACATGGAGGACGGGCAACCGTTGTGGCCCGGCGGCTGGCACGGTGCCGTCCTCAAGCGAATGCTGCCGGACGTCTTCCCCGACCTGTCGCCGGACGACGCCCTGATCGAGGCGGTCACTCGACGTCTGAACGGCGATGGCGGCGACCTGCAGACCAGGCTCGGCCACGCGGCGGGCAGGCAGGCCCTCATCTCCCGCCGACTCGGCGGATTCATCCGCGCGACCAATCGTAAGGAGCACTCGTGACCGTGCAGAGGCCCGCCCGATCGGTTGCGCGTCTCGCCCTGCTGGCGGAGCGTGAGGCGACCGAATACCTGACCTCGGCCGTCCTGCAGGGGTTGGAGGACCTTCCGCAGACTGCTCTGGAGAAGGCGTGCGAACCGCTTCCCGACGAGGCGCGTTGGGACGCCGTGCCCGTCCGGGAACTCCTGGACGAGGCGATGGACCGGTTCGACGAGGAGCCGACCAAGGCGGACGCGTGGGTGGCGCCGAGGCTGCACGCCACATTGCGGCTCAGCCGGCGCGAAGCCGCGGACTCCCGGCTGTGGAATTTCATGGCCATGCGTTTGGCCCCGGACTACGTCGTCTGGAGAAACCCCCCACGCGCTTTTCCGGGGAACCCCGTTTCGCAGGTCAACAAGAACCACTTCATCGGAGCCTTCCACAAGCAGGCGTTCGCGCGGCTGTGGTGGGCCGCCGAGTTCTTCCGGAACGGGTCCGACTACCGTCCCGTGGAGATCGCCTGCCGGAACCAGGAGACCTTCAACAGCGCCCTGCGGCTGGAGATCGTCTACCACCGCGCGACCGCCCATACGATGGCCCAGCTCATGAGCGACGGGACCATCCGGACGACGCGCGAGGCGAACGCCTTCTTCAAGGCGGTCAACGCAGCTGGGAGCACGCTCTTCTTCGATGTGATGGCGCCCGACGAGCCGTGGGACGCCGACGCTCACCGAGCGTGGGTCGCGGACGCGGGTACGGCTCACGTCCAGTACGAGTCACTGCCGGACGGCCCGGACGACTGGCATGTGCCCGACTCCGCCGTGGACGCGCTGTCACCGCTCTTCAAGGAGCTCTTCGTCGAGGCGCCGATCCGTGGAAAGGAACAGGTCGAGAGCGATGAGTGAGGTGACGGTCGTCAGCCGGCGTCCGAAACCTCGCCCGCGTCCTTGAGGTATGCGAAGACCTGAGCGGCGATAGCGCGGGACAGACCGACCGGGACCGCGTTGCCTATCTGGCGGGCGATCTGGACCTTGGAACCGCACCAGAGGAAATCCTCGGGAAACTCCTGGAGGAGCGCCGCCTCGTAATGGGTGATCGGCCGGTCCGCCCAGGGGTGCAGGTACCTGCCCTTCTCCGGCTTGTAGAACTCGGTGCGGATCGTCACCGCAGGACGGTCGAGGTACATGCGGCCCATGACGTCCCCGGACCCATTGCGGTGATTGAGCCAGTTCTCGGTCGAGAGCTCGGGCGGGAGGTCCCAGCGGTTGCCGCCCTCAGGGATGCTGGCGTATCGGCGCAGCGAGAGATCGGTCGGATTACGACCGATGTGCAACTCCGTCGTCTTGAAGGGGCCGGGCATCGACTTGCCAAGCAGGTCGACCCGGGCGTCCGGCAGTTCGGTCGTCCGTGGCCTCAACGGCGTCCTCGGCTCTCGTTTCAAGCCGAAGACGGTGCTGCTGGGAATCCAAGGCCGCAGACCGTTCGCGAGGACGCCGGACGACGGATCGCCCTCCTCCCAGAGGACCGCCTGATCGTCGTGGCGTCCGCCCTTCACCTCACAATGGGTGGGCTTCGGGTGCGTCAGCGGTAGTGACGAAGGGTGCGCCGCGACCAGGTCCCGGTGGGTGGCGAGCACGATGGTGCGCTTCCGAGCCTGCGGAACACCATAGTCGGCCGCTACCAGATGCCGGGACTCGAGGACATAGTCCTTGAGGGGGCCGCCGTCCACCGCCGCCGTGAGCGCCGCGTACTCGATCGAGGAGAAGAACCGGTCGACGTTCTCGATCACGAAGATCTTCGGTCGTATTCGCTGCACAACGCGCATGTACTCGCGCCAGAGCTGGTTTCGCGGGTCCTCCGGATCCTCACGGCCCAGCCCTGAAAAGCCCTGGCAGGGCGGACCACCGAGAATAACGTCGACGTCCTCGCTGACGTCGTCGGGGTTCCACTGCTCGATATCGCCCGGAAAGATGTATCCGGTACCTCCGGCCTCCGGAGCGAAGTTGGCGGCGTAGGTCGTGGCGGCGGCGACGTCGATTTCCACGGCGCCGACCGTCCGGAACGGCGACCGGTCATGCCCGGGGGGAGTGAACTCGTGGAAACCCTGCGTGAAACCGCCGCACCCCGCGAAGAGGTCCACGATGTTGATGTGATCGGCGGTCATGCGGACAGCCTATCGAGGCGGGACATGACGGGTGGGATGAGAACGATCTTCTCGCCGGGGGGCCGCACGCCGCGTCGATGCGTTCAACCGAGCGCGCCCGCGACACTTCTCCCCACGGCCTCGGCGAGGGGCGGCGGCATGGCGTGGCCGACCTGGCGGTACCGGGCGGTCTTGCGTCCGGCGAACTTCCAGTCGGGCGGGAAGCCCTGGAGCAGCGCCACCTGCTCCACGGTGAGCTTCGGCAGCCCACTGCGATCCTTCGGAACCAACTCCGGGCTCATCCGGAAGTCCGGGCCGGGGACGTCGTCGGCGATGCTGCCGCCGTTGACCCCGAGGCGAGCCCACGTCTTCTTGGAACCGGTGGGGCCGAGGTCGGCGCCGCCTCGGTCCTTCGAACCGCCCACGATCGTCGGTGCGATCTCGTTCGCCCGCGCACGCCACTCCAGGGCCCCCGCCCACCCTCGACTCGCCATCGAGCGCCAGAGGACATCGCCGACCGTGGCGGCGCCGCCCGTCGACGCCGGCCACTCGAACCGGGCCATGCGCTCGGGGCTCATCGCAACGAGCACACCGTGCGGTCGGCGTTGTGGAACACCGTAGTCTTGGGCGTCCAGGACTCTCCAGGCACATGCGTAGCCGTTCGCACCCAGCTCCGCTTCGACGAACTCGCGCACGTCCGCGTGAGCATCGTCCGTCACGAGGCCCGGGGTGTTCTCCAGAAAGATCGCGCGGGGACGTACCTCGGTCGCCAACCACACGGCCGCATGCAGCGGATCACGCTGTTCGCTCTCCCTGCGTCCGGCCCGCGGCCGGGGAAGCCCGCCGGCCAGGAGATCGACGTCCAGGACCTGCCGATGCTCATGCCCCACGAACTCGAAGAGGTCGAGCTGCCTGACATTCCACTTCGGCCGGTTCTCGCGGAGCGTGGCGCAGGCGTTCGCGTCCTCGTCGAAGAGCATCACCGGATGGAAATCCGCCCCCTCGAGACCGAGCGCCAGCCCACCGGCGCCCGCACAGATCTCCAGACTCGTGTAACCCCGTCCCGTCGTCATCACCACGGAGGCTAGAGGCCCGGTGGCCACCTGGGAAGGCCGAGCCGCGGAGTCGGCCGTCCGGCAGCGGCCGTCATGGCTTTTCCGTACGGTTGTCCTGTGGGAGTGGAGAGGCCGACCCGGGCGTCGAGCGCCGGCGTTCGTAAGAGCATGCAGAGCAACAAGAGCCGGGACACGAAGCCGGAGTTGGCGTTGCGTCGTGCCGTCCATGCACTCGGTCTGCGATACCGAGTCTCCATGCGTCCGCTCCCCAAGGTGCGTCGGACGGCCGACCTCGTCTTCACCAAGGTCAAGGTCGCGGTCTTCATGGACGGCTGCTTCTGGCATGGCTGCCCGCAACATCACACGAAGTCGGCGACCAACGCCGCCTATTGGGCGGACAAGGTCGAGCGCAATCGCGAACGCGACGCCGAGACGGACCGGCTGCTAAGAGAAGCAGGTTGGACGGTCATTCGCATATGGGAGCACGAAGACCCGATAGAGGCCGCATCGAGGATCGCCGGTACGGTCTCCGAACGTCGCTCCCAGTAGCCCTTCCACCGCGTCGGTGCGATGGAAGACGAGCCGAACGGCCAGTTGGTTGACACCGTCCGCCCGATCGCGCGTGATCTCTGAACACGTCAGGTCGGGCGTGGCGATCTGTGGTCGTCGTGGCCGCATGCGCCGACCGAGCGTCGTGCAGGTTGAATGATGAGCCGACTGACGGGCCCGAATGACCACGAGACTCGACCGTGAGTTCCTCGTTGCGATCGGTGGGAGCGAGGTCGCCGCTGATGCGTGCTTGAGTGACGGTGACGGTGACGGTGGTCATGGGCGGGCGGGAGGTGGGCCAGGCAATGCTGGGGGGCCGAATGAGCCTCATTGGCCTGACCGGGCGCGACATACAGGCCGAACAAGCGCTGTAGGCGGGTGGTTCAGATGAAGTGGGCGAACCAGATGGTGAGCCAGAGGATGGTCAGCACTAATCCGGCCGTCAGGCTGCCAATTCTGCCTCGGGGGGACAGCCGCCTGCTTCGCCAGGCGAGGAGAATGGCGACGAGCGCGATCCCGCAGGCCCCTAGCCCGACGCTGGCAAGCTCGAACGCCCCTGGCCCTCCATTGCAGTTTGAGTGCTCGCAGGGTCTGATGGCGAGCTGATGAGAGAGAATCCAGCGGCGCCTAAGGCAAGCGCTGGTGCCAGCAGTATCGTAAGGGCGATCATCAGGCGGTGACTGGACGACGTCGGCTGGCTCGCCGGGGACGCCCGCAGTTTCGTCGGCACCGTCCAATCGGTCCCACTCCACCAGCGTCCCGGAGCGGCGGGGCTCTCTGGATCGGGATACCAGCCTGGCGGTGAACCTGGTTCTGGCGCCTCGGAGTGCATGGCCCGAGTGTGAATGCGCTTCGGGAGTGCCGCTAGCCCGAGAGGTTGAGGTGCAATTTAACCGTTAGGAGCGTGTGAGGAGGTAGCGGGCGAGGATGACGTCGCCGATAGGGCGGACCTCGTCGAGGGTCATCCGGTTGCCGGGGTGGTGCGGGAACTCGCCCGTTCCTACAAAGCGCGGGGCGCCTGAGTCGCCGACGAAGAACGGGGCGATGACGAGTTGAAGCTCGTCGGCCAGTCCGGCGGTGAGGAACTGGGTGTGGACGGTGCCGCCGCCTTCGACCATCAAGCGCTGCACCCCTCGGCGGGCGAGGTCGGCAAGGACGGTGTCGAGGTCGACGGGGTCGCCTGCGTCCATAACGGTGGCGACGTCGCCGAGGCGCTCACGGCACTTGTCGACCGCGGCGCTCGAGCAGTACACGATCTTCTCGACGTCGCCGGCAGCGAAGAACTTGGCTTCGCGATCGAGGTCACCGCGGGCGGTGAAGGTGACCTTGACCGGGCTTTCGGGCAGGCCGCGGGCGACGCGTGCCTTGCGGCGCTCCTCGGTCCGGACGAGCAGGCGCGGGTTGTCCCGGCGGATGGTGTTGGCGCCGACAAGGATGGCGTCGCAGCCGGCCCGGACTTCGTCGACTCGGTCGAAGTCCTCGTCGTTGGACAGCAGGAGCCGCTCGTCGGTCGTGTCGTCGATGTAGCCGTCGACCGAGGCGGCGCAGGACAGTAGCACGTAGGGGCGTTCGGTCATGTGGTGCTCCGAGGGTCGTTGTTGATCAGTTGCTCGACGATACGGGCGAAGTCTTCACCGGGGTCGGCGCAGGCGTTGAGGGCGGCGAACTGTTCATCGTCCAGCGGGTCGCGGAGACGGTGGTCGCGGGCCGCTTGGTGGTAGAAGCGGCGGGCGGTGCCTCCGCTGGCCGGCAGGGCGATGATCGGTTTGCCCATCGACAGGGCAAGGTCGATCTCCGCCTGGGTGCCCGCCCCGCCACCGAGGACGATGACGAACTCCGCGTCCTGGATGACGTTGCGGTGGCCGAACAGTCCGATGGCCAGGGCAATGTCAGGGGGACGGTACTGGTCGGCGATGTAGGTCATGACCTCGATGCCCACGCCGACCGGGCCATGGCTGACCTTGTAGTTGCGGCTCATGACCAGGCGGGCCAGACACCGTACGGCGATGTCGATCACGCAGGCGTCGGTGTCGGGCGCCCTGCTGCCGCAGATGGCCACGTGCACCGGTGCCGACGCCGCTCCATCATCCGCGTCACGCGCGTCCGCACGTTGGCGGGGTACGGCTGGCCTCGGGTGGAGCGGAAACGAACCGGCCGGGGCGAGACCGAGCAAGAGACGGGCCTGATCGGGGATCTGCAGGCCGTCGGCGATGCGGGTGAGTACCTCGATGTCGGACACTCGGCCCTGGCGGGTACCACGCACCCAGTTGGAGATGTCGGAACGATCATGCTGGGTGAGTAATGCCAACTGGGTCTGGGTGCAGTCGGCGAACTGCCCGAGGAACAGTCGGAACAGTTGACCGACATCGCGGCCGGTAAGGGCCTGCGCAACGTCCTCGCGACACCAGAATCCTACGGGGACCACTCCGGGATCGAAGGTTCTGCGTCTGGTCACGTCGCTATTCGTCCTTGACTCGCTGAAAGCCCCTTGTCAGAGGGTAGTGGCGCAGAGCCCGTGCGCAACGGTGATTGGCAAGACGCGTCCGTGGGCCCCTTCCACGGGAACAGCCCACGGTCTCGGTCACTGTTCCACTCGCGCCAGCCGCCACAAGCTAGGGCCCGACAGCACCGCCGACCAGAGGCGGGCGGAAAGGAGAGCTTCAGTGGACAGCGAGAACGCCGGCGGCCTGGTGGTGGCCGTGGAGGAGATCGTCGCGGCGCGCGGCCGCGCCACCCAGCCGTCAGACGGCGGGGGCTCCGGCAAGTCCGACCTCAACGACGGCTGACCAGCGATCATGATCGATCTGATCGTCGAGGTCCTGGGCGGGGACCGGTTCCTCGCCCAGGATCTGGGCCGCACCCACCGCGTCTACTCCGCCGCGCTCACCGCCCGAGACCGGTTCGCCGGTCTGCTGGCCTGGCCGGCACTGAACCGGATTCTGGACACCCATCGACTGGACCCACCGCGTCTGCGCCTGTCCGCGGATGGCGCGACTATCCCGGCGTCGGAGTACTGCCAGCGCCGGACGTACCGGCGGATGCCGCCGTGGGAGGCTCCGCAGCCGCATCTGGTCGCCCAGCAGCTCCGCGACGGCGCGACGCTGGTCCTGGACGCGATAGAGGAGATGCATCCGCCGATCCGCGCCATGGTGAGCACGCTGGAGCACCACCTTCGTACGAGCGTGCAGGTCAACGCCTACGCATCGTGGACGGGGAAGGAAGGCTTCGGCGTCCACTGGGACGACCACGACGTCATCGTCCTCCAAGTCTCGGGCGCCAAGCGATGGCGGATCTACGGCCCGACGCGCCCCGCTCCGCTGTATCGAGACGTCGAGTTCGACGACACACCACCCGAGCATTCGATCGACGAGTTCACCCTCCAAGCCGGGGACGCCCTGCACGTCCCGCGCGGCTGGTGGCACGCCGCCGCCGCGTCCACCGGGCAACCCTCGCTCCATCTGACCTGCGGCCTGGCCACGCACACCGGCGTCGACCTGCTGTCGTGGTTGGTGGATGACCTGCGCGCACAGGACTCCGTCCGCGCCGACATCCCGCGCCTGGCCGACCAGGACACCCAGACAGCCTGGCGCTGCGAGATGGGCAAGCTCTTGGCCGAACGCCTCAACGACTCGACGGTGATCGATGCCTATCTGGCGGCGTGTGATGCCGTCCGTGAGCCGCGAGGCGGCTTCTCACTGCCGCACGCGGTGCACGAGCGGCTCCCGGACGACCCTGCCCTACCCGTCCGACTCACGACGCCCAGGGCGGTCCTGCGCCGCGCTGAGCAGGCCGTGACCTTGGAAGCCGCAGGGCAACGCTGGACACTCGCCGACCAGGCGGCCCCGCTCTTGAAGGCGCTCGTCTCCGGACGGCCGACCACGCTCGGCGGCCTGGCCCAGGCCGCGAACGTCACCATCGACCAGGCCGCCGAGTTGCTCGACCAGTTGTTGCGCAGCGGGATCATCGCCGTAGGAGAGACATGATGGCGGTTCTCGGTCTTGGCACCTACCGATGCCGCGACGTGGCCGCCGCCGCCCGCGCCGCCATGGCGACGGGAGTCACGGTCATCGACACCGCCCCCGTCTACGCCAAGGGCAACGCACACGACCAACTGGCCGCCCTGTTGCCCCATCACCCTGGCGTGCAGATCTCCACCAAGGTCGGCCACATGACCCGGAGCCAAGCCCAGGCAGCTCGACGGGCGGGCCTCATCACCCCTGGGGAGGCCGTCCGCTGCCACTCCATCACCCCCGCCTACCTTCGACACCGCATCACCGCCAACATCAGCGAGATAGGCCGCGATCGACTCGACCTGCTGTACTTGCATAATCCCGAACATGACGCGCACGGCGACCGGGGACGACTGCTCGAGCAGATCGCCCAGGCGTTCACGACGTTCGAGGAAGCCGCGCACCGAGGCGACATCGCCGGCTACGGCATCGCCACTTGGAGCGGCTTCGCCAGCGGCGCCTTCACCGCGCATGAACTCATCGCCGCGGCGCAACAAGCAGCGGGAGGCACCCGAACCCACCTGCGGGCGATCCAGCTACCTGTGAGCCTCATCGAACTCGCCGCCCTTGCCGAAGCTCTACACGGTGCCGGCCCGATCGCAGAGGCCGCCGGGGCCGGTCTGGACGTGTGGGCATCCGCGCCCTTGAACGGGGGCGAACTCGCTGACCTGGTCACGCCCGACCTGGCCCAGTTCATCAAACCCGGTTCCTCGCACGTCGCCGCCGCGCTCGCGGTCGTGGCCTCCACGCCCGGACTTACCGGAGCCCTGCTTTCGGCCTCGACTGGGGCACACTGGCAAGAAGCATTCGACGCCTTTCAGGGCCCAGCCATCCCACCCACGCATCTCCAGGACATCTGCCGTGTTCTCCGAGCCTGACGATCCCGACGTCCGCGAACGGATGCGTGCCGCTTTCGCCGACGCGACGGTCCGGCTCGGCTACGCCTCCACAGATGGCATGACCGAAGCTTGGGGCCACAACGGAAGAACCATCGGTGCCCCCGTAAGGACGTCGTACGGAAACGCTTGGCTTCGAGTGCTGGAGGCGCCAGAAGGCAAGGAGGGCGGGAAGCTCTGGACCGGTACCCAGAAAGCCGCCGCCCTGCCGACTGAGGTTCCGCGCCCTGAGCTGTTGGACACGGCCGACTGGATCCATGAGGGGTACGCCTACCGGGCCGAACTCAGCACCTACGTGGCAGCGCTCGTCTGCTCCTCGACTCCAGACCTCATCAAACCCATCCCCCTGCCCGAGGCATGGTGGACGCGATTGCGGCAGGCCATCAGCGCGACCGCGGCCACCCCGGTCCCCGACGACCGCCCACGCGTCATCACCCAGGACTACGTACACCGCACCATCCGGCGCTACCTCGGGGACGTCGGCATCGACACCACCGTCCACCACTGGGAGTTGGCCCATGGCGACCTTCACTGGGCCAACCTCACCAGCCCGGAACTGACCATCCTCGATTGGGAAGGCTTCGGTCCCGCCCCGCACGGTTTCGACGCGGCGCACCTGTACGCCTACACGCTCCCCGTCCCTGAACTGGCGACCCGCATTCGTGCCTTGTTCGCCGACGTTCTGGCGACACCCGAAGGCCGACTCGCCGAACTCACGGTCGCGGCCATCCTCCTGCAAGCGGCCGACCGCGACCCCGTCCACGCCCGACTTGCCCCCGACGTCCGAGAACATGCGCGGGAGTTGTTGAAGCGCCAGGATTGAGGCAGTCCCGAACACGATCGCCGAACCCTGCGGGATCGACTCGCCTCACTTTGTGCAGGTCTTGCCTGCGCCAGGTCAGGTGTTCGATGGGCTCGTATCCGCGGCGGGCCGTGTAGGGGACGGCCAGGTGTGCATGGCTTGGGTGGCTATGTCGGTGAGGGTCTTGTGGGTGGCGCCGTCTCGGGCTTGTTGGGACATGCCTTGGATTACTGCGGCGAAGTAGTGGGCCAGGGCCTTGGGGTTGGCCGTGGCGGGGAGTTCGCCGTCTGACTGGGCCTGCTGTAGGCGGGTCTCGAAGCGATTCAGGTTGGTGTTGCGCAGGTCGCGTAGGAACGTCTCCATCTCAGCGTCCTGCGGGGTGACGTTGGTGGCGGCGCTGATCGTTAGGCAGCCGGCCGGGTGGGACGGGTCCGGGTAGATGGCTGCGGCCTCGTTGAGGATGCGGGCGAACGCCTCGCGGGCAGTGGGTTCTTCGGTGAGGGCGTTGGACATGAACGCGCCCTCTGGGGAACGGCCGTACGCCTCTACTGCCTCTTTGAACAGGGCCTTCTTGTCGCCGAACGCCGCGTAGAGGCTCGCCGGCCTGATGCCCATCGCGTCGGTCAGGTCGCTGACGGACGTCGCCTCGTAGCCGCGCTCCCAGAAGAGGCGGACGGCTGCCGTCAGGGCCGCGTCTCGGTCGAAGGTGCGGGGGCGTCCTCGTGCCATGGGTTCATTGTAGAGCGCTCGCTCAATAAGTTGTGCTACCTTCTTGTTGAGCGATCACTCAACAAAGGAGGACGACATGGGTACGTTGGACGGCAAGGTCGCGCTCGTCACCGGTGGCAGCCGGGGGATCGGGCGGGGGATCGCCGAGCGGCTCGGGAGTGACGGGGCCGTGGTCGTCGTCACCTACGCGCGGGAGCGGGCGGCGGCAGAGGAGGTCGTCGAGCGCATTCGCAAGGACGGCGGGCAGGCTTTCGCGATCCAGGCCGAGTTCGGGCGGCACGGTGATGCCCACGCGATGTGGGACGCCTTTGACGCGGTGGTCGAGCGGCCCGGTGTCGACATCATCGTGAACAACGCGGCCATCGGGACCAGTGGGGACCTGGAGTCGATGAGCGAGGACGAGTTCGATCGGCTGTTCGCCGTGAACGTTCGGGCGCCCTTCTTTCTCGTCCAGCAGGGACTCGGGCGGCTGAGGGACGGCGGCCGGATCATCAACATCTCCAGCGGCGCGGCCTCGATCGCGTTGCCGGACATCATGGCCTACGGGGCCACCAAGGGAGCGCTCGACACCCTGACGCTCAACCTCGCCAAGCAGCTGGGGCCGCGGGGGATCACCGTGAACTCCGTCGCGCCCGGGATCGTGGACACCGACACGAATGCTCCATGGCTGAGGGGCAATGCGGAGGCGCTTGCGCATGCCGAGTCGCTGTCCGCGCTGGGACGGATCGGGCAGCCCGAGGACATCGCCGGTGTCGTCTCCTTCCTTGCGTCCGATGACGCCAGTTGGATGACGGGACGAGTCGTTGACGTGACCGGTGGCGCCGGGTTGTGAGGGCTGGTGGCGTCCGCCCTCGTGGGCTGCGCGAGGGCGGGCGTCGCGTGCAGGGTGGCCGGAAGTGGCGAGTGCGGGCGGGTCGGGGAGCGGCGTTCTAGCATCGGTGCAGTTGGCCTGTGGGCTGGGCGCGGTGGGGGCCTTGATGCAGCGTGTCGTTCCGTTGGAAGCGCGTGACCCTCGGCAGGTCGGCGGGTTCCAGATCCTCGGTCGGCTTGGTGTGGGCGGCCAGGGAGTGGTGTATCAGGGGCGCGGGCAGGACGGGACGCTCGTCGCGGTCAAGGTGCTGCATGAGCAGTTGGTCGCCAGCCGCGCGAACCGGAATGCGCTGGCGAGGGAGCTGGAGGCCGCCCGTCGAGTTGCGCCCTTCTGCACGGCTCAGGTCATTGCCGCCGACTTGGATGCCGAGCGGCCGTATGTGGTGAGCGAGTACGTCGATGGCGCGTCCCTTGAGGAGGTCGTGGAGTCGGAGGGGCCCCGGAAAGGCAACGCGCTCCATCGGCTGTCGGTCGCGACGGCTACCGCACTGGTCGCCATTCATGAGGCGGGGATCGTCCACCGAGACTTCAAACCGGCGAACGTTCTGATCGGGACGGACGGGCCGCGGGTCATCGACTTCGGGATCGCGCGTCTCTTCGAGAACACGACGACGTTGACGGGCAAGGTCGTCGGCACTCCCACGTACATGTCTCCTGAACAGGCCGCCGGGGAGCGGGTCGGGCCGGCGACCGATGTGTTCGCCTGGGGCGGGGTCATGACGTACGCCGCAGTGGGACGGCCGCCTTTCGGGCGCGGGCCGATGGCCGCGGTGATGGTTCGCCTCGCCCATGAAGACCCCGATCTCGGTGACCTTCCGGAGCCGATGCGTGGTCTGGTCATGGCGTGTTTGGAGAAGGACCCGGCGCGCCGGCCGACGGCTCATGCGGTGCTCATGCGCCTGGTCGCAGCGCCCGTGAGCTTGCAGGCGCCGGTCGAGGCGCCTGCGCCGTACCCGGAGCCGGGGCCCGCGCGTAATGTCACCCAATCCGATCCCGAACCTCAGCCCGCCACTTTGTCGCCGGACACGAACCCGGAGCCGGTGCCGCCTGTGGTGGCTCCTGATCGACTGTTGATCCGGCGTCCTTCGCTCGGCCGGAAGCCCTCGCTGTGGTGGTCGACGCTTTCGGCTGTTGCCGCCTTGCTCGTCGTCGCTGGGTTCCTTTTCGTGCAGAACGTGCGGAACGGCTACTACGTCGGGGAGGAGGACGGCAAGGTCGTCCTCTATCGGGGTACGAAGGACACTGTGCTGGGCCTCAGCCTCTCCCGCAAGGCAGCCAATAAGGAGCAGTTGAATCCGCCGATCGTGGTCGCCGACCTTCCCGGGAGTGTGCAGGGGCAGGTGAAGGAGACCTTTGCGGTGCAGGGGCCGGAAGCGCTGCGCGACTTGGCGAAACGGGTCTGTAAGTACGGTCTCGTTGAAAACGAGGGCAAGGTCGTCATCGTGAAGGGGCGCGGGCAGGCCGATTGCCGTCAGACCATGGTCGCGGCCAGCGACATTCGGGTCAGCGAGTTGCCCAGGTCGGACGCGGCCAAGGTGACGGCTGGGGAGTTCGCGTTCGTCGGTCGGGCGGCGGCTGACGCGGCGCTCTCGCAGCTTGCCAACCGGCGGGACGTTTGTAAGCAATCGATCGAGCCGGCGATCGCGGACTGCCCGAGCGCGGCGTGACAGCGGGCCGCGGGCCGGTAGAACAAGTTCTTGTTTTCCAGGGCGGCAGGGGCCAGTCTTGGGCACATGGACCTGGTTGCTCTGGAAGAGATCCGGCGGCTCAAGTACCGCTACCTGCGGTGCGTCGACCTGAAGCTGTGGGACGAGTTCGCCGACGTGTTCGCGGAGGACGCCGTCGCCGAGTACGACACCCCGGTGCTCGGCAAGACGCTCCGGCTGGAGGGGCGGGACGCGATCGTCCAGTACATGCGGGAGAACCTGGACGACGGGAAGATCAGCACCCATACGGCCGGGTGCCCGGAGATCGATCTGGACGGGGACCGGGCCACCGGGATCTGGTCGCTGGACGACACGATCATCATCCCGGAGCACCGGCTGCTCATCCGGGGCGCCGCCTTCTACTACGACACCTACCGGCGCGAGGACGGGCGCTGGCTCGTGGAGAAGACCGGGCACCGGCGGACGTACGAGTACATGGTGTCGCTGGACGACGCCCCGAGCCTGAAGTTCACCACCTCCCATTGACCGGGACCGGCGTTGACCCGCTCCTAGAACGGGTTCTAACGTCCGGTCCTCAGTGTCGCGATCTCAACGGCGCTCGCGCCCCGCGTCCGTTAGGAGTGCCCGGTGGCCACCGAAGGCAAGACCGATTCGTTCGAAGCCGCGACGCGCGCGTTCGCCGACGCGGTCGTGGAGGCGGAGCGCATCATCCGCGCTGCGCCGCACGTCAAGACCGACCAGGACTTGGCCGAGGGGCTCGACTACCTCGCCGGCAGCATTAAAGCCTCGCTGCACATGGTCGGCGCCTACCAGCAGGACTATCCGTTCTTCGCGTCGTCCACCGGGCCGTACACCAAGCTGGGGCTCGATAACCCCGACACCTTGTACTTCCACGCCTACATCCGGGACGACGCCGAGTACGTGGTCACCGGACGGCGGGGGACGACCTCCGATCTGAGCTTCCAGGTCATGAACGGCGACTACTCGCCCACGCAGTCGCCGGACAGCCTGACCGCGTTCGACGACCGGGAACTCGACATCGCCGCGGACGGGTCGTTCCAGCTGCGGTTCGGGCCGCCCAAGGACGATCCCGGGCCCGGTTACGTCACGCTGCCTTCGGGTGCGGCGATGCTGATCGTCCGGGAAGTGTTCAGCGATTGGGAGAACGAGCGGCCGGGCGAGATCCGCATCCATCGCGCCGACACGATCGGGACCTCGCCGCTGGCCGTTCCGGCCGAGCGGATGGCGCGGCGGTACCAGATCGCCGGGAAGATGCTGGTGTCCAGGATTCGCACGTTCCTGGCCTTCCCGGAATGGCACTACCTGCAGCTGCCGGTCAATACGCTGACCGAGCCGCGGCCGACGCCCGGCGGGCTGGCCACGCAGTTCTCGTCGGTGGGGCACTACGACCTCGATGACGACGAGGTCATCGTCATCACGGCGCCGGCCGCCGAGCGGGACGTGGCGCCCTATCAGGGCTTCCAGCTCGGCAGCATGTGGTACATCTCGCTCGACTACATCAACCATCAGACGAGCCTCACCGCCGACCAGGCCAGGATCGACGAGGACGGCAAGATCCGGTACATCGTGAGCGAGCGCGACCCGGGGCTCGCCAACTGGATCGAGCGGACCGGGCATCGCCGGGGATATCTGCAATTCCGCTGGCAGCGGCTTGCGCGGGACCTCACGCCCGAGGACGGCCCGACGGTGGAGGTCGTGAAGTTCGACGACCTTCCGCGCGTCCTGCCGTTCTACGAGAAGCAGCGGGTCACCCCGCAGGAATGGTCGGAGAAGATCGCGGCCCGTCAGGTCGCCGTCGCGAAGAGGATGCTCGGCTGATGGCGGGACTGCTGGAGGACAAGGTCGTCGTCATCTCGGGCGTCGGGCCCGGGCTGGGACGCGGGCTGGCGGTGCAGTGCGCCAAGGCCGGTGCGGACGTGGTGCTCGCAGCGCGCAACGAGGAACGGCTCGCCGAGGTCGCCAAGGAGGTCGAGGAGATCGGGCGCCGGGCCGTCACGGTTCCGACCGACATCAATGACGCGGCGGCCTGCGAGCGGCTCGCGGAGACCGCCCGGGAAGCGTTCGGACGGGTCGACGGGCTGGTCAACAATGCCTTCGCCACGCCGCCGCTGACCGACCTCACGAAGGTCGACCTCGATGCGGTGCGGGCCGGGTTCGAGACCAATGTGCTCGCGGCGCTGCACCTGACCCGGTTGTTCGTTCCCGCGCTCGAAGAGCACGGCGGGTCCGTGGTCATGGTGAACTCGGCCGTCCTGCGGCATTCGCGGCGGACGTTCGGCGCCTACAAGATGGCCAAGGCCGCCCTTCTCGCGATGGCGCAGAACCTCTCGACCGAACTCGGGCCGCGCGGCGTCCGGGTGAACACGATCGCCCCCGGATACATCTGGGCCGACAACCTCCAGTGGTATTTCAACCACCTCGCCAAGAAGCGCGGCATCACCGCGCAGGAGGTCTACGACGAGAACGCCGCGACGACCGACCTCCGGAAACTGCCCGAGCCCGACGAGGTCGCCGACGCCGTGGTGTTCATGCTGTCGCCGCTGGCGCGGGCGGTCACCGGGCAATGCCTGGACGTCAATTCCGGCGAGTGGCACCACTAGGAGAGGGCGGACCGATGAGCGCGGGTCGCGACAGCGTTGGCACGGTCGAGGATCTCCACGCCTCCGCCGGCAAGGTCACCGGCATGGACGACTTCGGTGACGACGACTACCTCGACGGGCTGAAGGTCCTGCTGGAGTCGCTGGCGAAGGAGGCCGGCCTCACTCCGCTCGGGAACAAGGCGCAGCGGGCGATGCTGCGGGGCGCGCTGGCCGCGCGGCAGTTCTCCGAGGCGGCCTGGAAACGGCATCCCGCGCATGCGGAGGTGCCGATCGAGCGCCCGATCTTCGTCACCGGCCTGCCGCGGACGGGGACGACCGCCCTGCACCGGCTGCTCACCGCCGACCCCGCCCATCAGGGGCTCGACCTGTGGCTCGCGGAAGTGCCGCAGCCGCGCCCGCCGCGTGAGACGTGGGCGGACGACCCGGTCTTCCAGGCGATCGACGCCGGATATCGGCGGCACCATGTCGAGAACCCCGAGTTCATGGGCGTCCACTACATCTCGGCCGACTCGGTCGAGGAATGCTGGCAGCTGCTGCGGCAGAGCATGCTGTCGATCTCGTTCGAATCCCTGGCGCACGTGCCGGGCTACTCGTCCTGGCTCGCCGGGCAGGACTGGACGCCCACCTACCGCCGCCATCGGCGCAACCTCCAGCTCATCGGGCTGAACGACGCCGGACGGCGGTGGGTGCTGAAGAACCCGAGCCACCTCTTCGCGCTGGACGCGCTCCTCGACGTCTATCCCGACGCGCTCATCATCCAGACGCACCGGACACCGCGCACCGCGATGGCGTCCATGTGCAGCCTCGCCGCGCACGCGACCGCCGGATGGTCGGAGACGTTCACGGGCGCCACGCTCGGACGCGACCAGCTGGACCTGTGGAGCCGCGGGCTCGACCAGTTCCGCGCCGAGCGGGCACGGCACGATCCCGACCAGTTCGCGGACGTCCACTACGACGACTTCGTCCGTGACCCGATCGGCACCGTGGAGGGCGTCTACGCGCGTTTCGGGCTGCCGTTCACGGACGAGGCCCGGACGGCGATGACGCGGCTGCACGGCGAGAGCTCCAGCGGCGCCGCGAAACCGTCCCACCGGTACTCGCTCGAAGACTTCGGCCTCACCGCGGAAGAGGTCGACGAGCGTTTCGCCGACTACGCCGCCGGCCTCCGCGCCTGACCGCCCCGGCCCGCGCACGGCCGACCGTCATCACCAGGCGCGAGAGGCTTTGAACAAGCGCTCATCGTGCTTGTTCCGGTCTGCAGTCGACGTCGGCGAAATGGCCGATGACATTGCCGCCCGTCCACACGCCGACGATGGTGATCAATAGAGCCTCCGCCGCCGTGGCGTGCTGATGGCAAATTCCGACCAGATTATCGAAGATCCATTTTTGGGCATCCCGCCGCGCCCCGCCCATGGCGGCGGCCCGGCGGGGCATGCCGGCGATCAGTCCGCCGCCACAGACGCCTTACTCCGTGTTTTCGGAGAGTGAGCATCGGGAAGCTGAGAGTAGTCGGACGTGTGCCCGGGGTGACCCGGGCGGCGCGTTCGGCGGACGTTCAAACTCCCCAGAAGGTGGTGGCTTCGATGACCGGCAAGACCCCTCAGCCGTCGATGGTCGTGCAGCCGGGCGACGTGCGGTACCCCTCCCTCAGCCGCGGCTTCAACCAGCGGTGGATCGGCGAGCCCGAGTACGTCGTGGTGGTGCGGTCGTCCACGGAGGCCAAGGAGGCGCTGCAGAAGGCGGTCCGCGAGGAGCCGAAGAACCCCAAGCGCACGCGCATCACGGTCCGCTCCGGCGGGCACTGCTACGAGAACTTCGTCTGCGGCGACGACGTGCGGGTGATCCTCGACGTCTCCCAGATGTGCAAGATCGAGTACGACACGAAAATGGACGCCTATTGCGTGGAGGCCGGTGCCAGCAACTGGCACACCTACAGCCATCTCTTCCCCGTGAGCGGGCGGGCTCTGCCGGGAGGGTCCTGCTATTCCGTGGGCCTGGGCGGGCACATCACGGGCGGCGGGTACGGCCTTCTCTCGCGCCAGTTCGGGCTCACCGTCGACTACCTGTACGCGGTCGAAGTGGCGGTGGTGAAGAGGGACAAGACCGTCGAGCTCGTCGTCGCGCGGCGCGACGACACAGAAAACCCCGATCTGCAGAAACTGTGGTGGGCGCACACCGGTGGCGGCGGCGGGAACTTCGGCCTCATCACCAAGTTCTGGTTCAGGGACCCTCCGAAACCGCCCAGCAAGGTCCGTCTGGCGGGCATCGCCTGGAACTGGAAGGACCTCACCAAGAACGACTTCACCGCGCTGCTCAATTCGTTCGGGAAGTACTTCCACGACAACCAGGACCCGACCCAGGCGAGCGGCAAGCTGTTCGGGATGCTCGCGCTCAACCACCACTGCAACGGCCAGATCGGGCTGACCGCGCAGGTGGACATCGACGACCCGCACGGCATCGCGGCCATGGACGAGTTCATCACGAAGATGAACCGCGGGATGAAGGCCGATCCGACGGAGATGCGCACCTTCATGGGCGAGCGGCCGTCCCTCGGGCATCTGAAGATCCCGCGGGACATGCCCTGGCTGACGGCCACGCAGGTCCTGGACAGCAGCGGCGAGGACCAGTGCGGCAAGTACAAGTCCGCCTACATGCGCAAGCCGTTCAGCACCAAGCAGATCGACGCGATGTGGGCCCATCTCAGCAAGGACGGCCCCTACCGCGACTACAACAACCCGCAGTCCCTCATCCAGATCGACTCCTACGGCGGAGCCATCAACAGACCCCCACGGGACACGGCTGCCCGGCAGCGCGACTCCATCATGAAAATGCAGTACCAGGTCTACTGGACGGCGACCGACCAGCAGGAGCACACCTACCTGGACTGGATCCGCAACACCTACCGGGCGACCTTCGCCGACAGCGGCGGCGTCCCCAAGGTGGGCAGCAAGCAGGACGACCTCGCGACCGACGGCTGCTACATCAACTACCCCGACGTCGACCTGAACGACACGACGACCTGGAACACGTCGGGTCAATCGGCGTCGACCCTCTACTACAAGGACGGCTACACCAGGCTCCAAGAGGTGAAGCGCCGCTGGGACCCCCTTGACATCTTCCACAACAGCCAATCAGTCAAGGAACAGAAGGCCCCATGACGAAATCGCCGCCACGCCGGAAGACGAACCTGAAGCACAACCTGAAGCGGAACCGCGCCAGCCTGGCGTACCGGCTGCGCTATGCGGCCCAGAACCCGGACAAGGTGCGGGCGTACCTGTCGCGGCTGGCGCGGGACGTGAAGCTCCGCGCCGCCAACCGGGGCCACGTCGCCTACTACCGGGCCGTGATGAGGTCGGACGCGGCCCGGAGCCCGGAGGCCGCCGTCGGCAGCCCCACGCGGGAGCGCTGGCTGCAACTCGGCCAGATGCAGTTCGACTACCTGCGCAAGCACGGGCTGAAGCCGGACGACCGGCTCCTGGAGATCGGCTGCGGCAACCTCCGCGCCGGCTGGCGGTTCATCGACTACCTGGACGGCGGCAACTACTACGGCATCGACATCTCACCCGACATCCTGCTCGCGGCGCAGCACACGCTCGTCCAGCAGGAGCTGCAGGACAAGATGCCGCATCTGACCCTCGTCGACGACCTGAAGCTGCGCTTCCTGCCGGACGCGCACTTCACGGTCGTCCACGCGCACAGCGTGTTCAGCCACTCGCCGATCGAGGTGATCGACGAGTGCCTGGCCCACGTCGGCCGCGTCCTCGCGCCCGGCGGCTTCTTCGACTTCACCTTCGACCGGACGGAGGGGACCGAGCACCACGTCCTCCGCGAGGACTTCTACTACCGCACCGAGACGCTGACGGCGCTCGCCGAACGCCACGGCTTCGCCGCCCGCTTCATGGACGACTGGGAGGAGCTCCCGCACGGCCAGTCCAAGCTGCGCGTCACCCGTCCCCAGTCCTGACCCCTGAACCGTCACCGTCGATTGCGTATGGCGACCACCGTGTTCTTGGGCAGTGAGCGCACCGTGAAGTGGCTCGGGCTGAACTGGGACGGGCTGAAGCGCAGATCGCCCCACGTCCACGCCTGCGGATTGGTGTGCAGCACGAACACCTCGATGCCGCCGAAGCGCGTGTTGGCGGACGCCTTGGCGAACGCGGCCGGGTCCTGGACCTTGGCCAGTGCCGCCAAGGCGTCGTGCCGGTCGTCCCAATGGCTCGTGCTGGCCGCCGCAGTGCGGTCAACGGCGATGTAACCGGGCCACGGCAGGTAGGCGAACAGGCGCTCGTCGTAGGAGAGGGTGCGCGGCGCGGCGTCGCGGCCGAGGACCTCCGTCACCGCATTATTGATCTGCTGCACCGGGAACCACCGGATCCTGGGCTCGGCGGGCGCGAACCGTGTGCGCTTCCCGTTGGGACGCGGCTCGGCATGCGCCAGCACGGCGTAGCGGTGGGTGTCGGTGACCTCCGCTATGTCGGTACCGGGCGGCGGCGGCGTCCACTCGCGCCAGTAGCTGAACGCCGACCAGCCCACCAGCGCGGCCAGGGCGGCGGCGGTGATGCCGTGCGGGACGGTGTCCCGGGTGGCGAACCGCCGGACCAGGCCGGGCCCCGCGTGCACGATCGTGAGCACCCCGGCGATGGCGAGCAGCACCGTGATCATCCGCGCGGTGTGGTAGAAGAGCCCGGTGTGGTCGGTGAAGACGTAGCGGGCGGCGGCGACCGCCCGGTACAGGTAGGCGCCGCCGATCAGGCACAGCAGCGGAGTGGCCCACCAGGTCGTGCGGCGGTACCAGATGGCGCCGGCAAGGCCGGTCAGCTGCAGGAGCCCCAGCGGCGTGGCGGCCAGGAATGGGAACGGGTTGCTCGTGATGGCGGGCGCGGGGAACTGGTCGGAGACCATCTGCCCGCCCTCGCTCAGCAGCGTCCAGCCGTAGGGCACCAGGTACCAGCTCGCCGTCACGGCGGCCACCACGACCACCTTCGCCAGGTACGCCAGGTACCGGCGGCGGTCGTCGGCCGCCCGCCAGGCCAGCCACGCCAGGACGAGGATGCCCGCCGCGCCCCACAGCATGAACCCCAGGTAGGTGGCCACGACCAGGCCGCCGAGGACCCCGGCGGGCAGCCAGTGCAGCCGGCCGCGCGGCGGGCGGCCGAACGTCGCCGGCACCCACGGGATGAACACGGCCAGCGCGACGACCTCGTGCGCCTTGCGCGGATCGCCGAACGCGACCAGCGAGGCGGCGGCGATGGCGAGCGCGGCGGGCGCGGGCACCAGCCGCGTCCACAGCAGGAACGCCAGCAGCACCGCGCCGGAGATCGTGAGGGTCTGCGCGTCGCCGAGCACCTGCCAGGCGTGCAGGTCCAGCAGCGCGGACGCCCTGCCGACCACCCACGGGAACAGCGGCGGGTACTCGGACGGCACCCCGGCGACGATGCCGTCCGTGGGGACGGCGGTGGCGCTGTAGCGGGTGACCATCGCGCTCATCCGGCCCTCGTCCCCGAGGAGCCCGGCGAACCCGAACGGGGTGCCGTGCAGCGTGCTGCGCAGCGCGAGCACCACCCACGCGGCCAGCAGCCCCGCCGCCACCCCGGTCAGCGGTTCGGTGCGGAGCGGCACGCGCCACCGGCGGGGCCGCGCCGCCGCGACCGCCAGCGCGGCGGCCAGCAGCACGCCGCCGGCGGCGACGGGCAGCACCGCGCCGCGCGGGGTGAAGGGGTCCTGGTCGGCGAGGCTCGGCAGCAGCATCGCCACCGGCGTCATCACCAGCCAGGTCAGCAGCGCCGGGACGGTGGCCCGCCGCATCGCCGCCGCCCCGGCGGCCCGCAGCCGCGCCGCCGGGGCGCCGGCGGCGGGCGCGCGCACGGGGCGCGCGCTCGCCGGTCGCCTGCTCGCCGCTCGGCTGTTCGCCGGTCGGCTGTTCGCCGGTCGGCTCGTCCGGTTTCTGCTGGTCGGTCACTCGTGCGTCGGATCCTGTCATTCGGGACCGCTCGTCAACCGGTCTCGAGGATGCGGTCGGCGACGCGGCTGGCGGCCTTGCCGTCGTCCAGCTCGCAGAAGCGCCGGACGAACCGGTCGTAGGGTTCGGCGTAGTCGCGTTCGACCTGGTCGAGCGAGCGCAGCGCCTCGATCACCTCGTCGGACGAGCCGAGCAGCGGGCCGGGCGCCTCCTCCTCGAAGTCGAAGTAGAAGCCGCGCAGCTCGTCCCGGTAGTGCTCCAGGTCGTAGGTGAAGAACAGGATGGGCCTGCCCGTGTTCGCGTAGTCGAACATCAGCGACGAGTAGTCGGTCATGAGGACGTCCGCGGCCAGGAACAGCTCCGCGATGTCGGGGTAGGCGGACACGTCGCGGACGAAGCCGTCCCCCACCTCCGGGACGGTGTCGACCACGTTCGGGTGCCGCCGGACCAGCAGCACGTGGTCGTCGCCGAGTTCGGCCGCCGCGCGCTCCAGGTCGAGCCGCATGTCGAGCCGGTACTTGCCGGGGCCATAGTAGCTGTCGTCCCGCCAGGTCGGCGCGTACAGGACGGCGCGCTTGTCCGCGGGCAGGCCGAGCCGCTCGCGCACCCGCTCCGCGAGGAGGCTGCGGTCGGGCGAGGCGAGGATGTCGTTGCGCGGGTACCCGGTCTCGATGAGCTCGCCCTCGTAACGGAACGCGCGGCGCAGGATCGGGGTGCTGAACGCGTTGGGGGAGACGAGGTAGCTCCAGTTCGGCGCCTCCTTGGCCACCTTCTCCAGGTAGCGGGCGTTGGCGAAGTGGACGTCCTCGATGTCGAACCCGATGCGCTTCAGCGGCGTGCCGTGCCAGGTCTGGACGACGACCTGGCCGGGCCGGCGGACGAACCACTCGGGCAGGTGCGCGTTGGAGATGACGTAGCGGCTCCGGGCCATGGCCTCGTACCACTCCGCGCCCCACAGCCGCACGGGCCGCGCCGTCTCGGGCAGCTCCACCTGCGCGTCGCGCACCACCCACAGGTGCTCGACGTCGGCGCCGCGCCGCACCAGCTCCTCGTGGATCGCGCGGGGGCTGTCGGAGTACTGCTTGCCGGAGTAGCTGTCGTACAGCACCGCCGGGCGCAGCGACCGCAGGCGGCGCGGCGCGCGGTAGTGCCGGGCGCGGGTGCGCGCCTGCCGGTACGCGCCGCGCTCGCCGGGCCGCAGGTCGGAGTGGACCTCCAGGACGGGCACGTCGTAGCCCTGCTCCCGCAGGACGTAGCGGCGGCCGTCGATCGTCCTCTCGACCGGCATCCGGTCCAGCGCCGCGTGGTCCAGCGGCACGGCGAGGTTCCGCCCGGCCGGGGACGACGCGGTCGCCGGGCGGCGGACGCGCAGGTCCCACCGGCCCGACGCGAGCGGCAGGACGCCGCCGAGCGAGACGAGCCGGCTCACCGGAAGTTCGGCGCGGAACCGGCCGTCCGTCCGGGTCAGCGGGAACGCGCGCTCCTCGTTGCGGTCGCGGCTGCGCAGCACCAGCTCCGCCGGGTCGGGGGTGGCGGGCGGGCAGTCGCCGGTGAGGACCAGCGTCCCGTCCTGCTCCCAGGCCGCGCCGGTGAGGACCGGGCGGGGGATGCGGGCCTCCAGCCCGGCGTAGCCGTGCCGGGAGCGCAGGACCGCGAACTCCGTGTCGGCGTAGGTGTAGAGGCCCTCGTCGATGTCGGTGTCGAGGACGATCCGGATCATCTCGTCCGGCGCCGCGGAGGCGTCGTCCGAGGCGGACGCGGGGACGTCCCCAGAGGCGGCGTCGTCGTCCGCCGCGTCGTCGTCGGAGGCGAAGTCGTCCGGCGCGCCGGGGGTGTCGGACGTCTCGGGGGCGCCCGCCGCCGGGCGGTCGGCCGGCAGCGCGGGGTCGCTGGCCACGGTGGCGGCTCCGGCCGCCGTCTCGTCCTCGGGGGTCGGCGCGGCGGCGTCCGCGCCGTCTGAGGGCTGGGCCGCGCTGTCGTTCGGCAGGCTCAGTTCGAGCCGCCACTGAACCCCGGTGTCGGCCGCGGTGCCCGGCGGGGTGCCCGGAACGTCCGGCCCCTCGTCCTGGGCGGGCATGTCGTCGATGAGTGCGCTGAGCGGGATCCGTGCCCGGAAGCCGCCGGTGCCGTCGGCGTCCGGTTCCACCGGGTAGCGGTCCAGCAGCGTCCCGGCGTTGCGCTGCACGGCGAGCGCGGCGCCGTCGGGCACGCCGCCGAGGACCGTTCCCGTGACCTCCAGGGCGTCGCCGCTCACCCGGTGGCCGGTGAGGCGCGCCCGTACGGTCTCCACCCGGAGCCGCAGCGTGCCGCCGCGCGTGAACACGGGGACGACGCGCACGTCAGGCGCGACGTAGTGCCAGCCAGGGTGCGCGGCGCTGCCCGAGGACGCCGCCGCCAGCGCCCCGCGCCGCAGCACCCCGCGGTCGTACACGCCGGCCGCGATCAGCCAGGTCCCGTCGATGTACCGGCCGTCCCGGCGCAGCCGCTTCGGGTCGATGGTGGCGGAGAACCCGGACCAGGCGTGGCTGCGCTCCGGATCGCGCGCGCTCTCGTCGGCGTCGCGGCAGCGCCGCGTCCACGCCGGGACCACCCGGGTGGTGCCGCTCTCCGGCTCCCGGAGACCGATGACCTTGAGGGACGACCAGGGGAAACGCGTCCCGACATTGGCGATGAAAGCGTGCCCGGTGATGTGCAGCTTTCCGTCCCGCCAGGTCACTTCGTGCAATCGCGTGCGGGCGGCGAGTTCCTCGCCGAGCCGGAACACCCGGCGCGGGATTTTCAGCCGCCGGTCGCCCCAGTACGGGTACCGCGCGTAATGGCGCCACAACCTCCGCGTCACCGGAATCCGCAGTTTCCGGCGCTCGTACTCCAGCACCTGGAGCAGCTCCGGCACTAATCCGCGGCCGACGAGATGCCACTTCAACCGCATCATCGCGGGGAGGTCGTTCAGCGCGGTGCGGTCGGCCTGTTCGAGGAAACCGTGGGCCAGTTCCACGAACCGGGCGCGGAACTCCTCGTCCGCCTCGGCCAGCACGTTCAGGAAGATGCGCAGGTCGCTGCGCAGCGCCACCTCGTCGTACTCGCGCTTGCAGGCGCGCACCTCCGGCTCCGTCCGGGCGCCGAGGAACCGGCTGACGGTCTCCACCGCCGCGAACCGGTCGGTGACCGCGCCGATCTCCGTGCGCCGCTGGGTGATCGACAGGTCGCCGCCCGCGCGCTGCCGCCAGTAGTAGACGGGCTCGCTGAGCACGTCCACTGACGTGGCGAGGAAGTGCGCCGGCAGCGTCACCGGGATGTCCTCGTACAGGACGCCCTCGGGAAAGCGCAGGTCGTGCTCGTCCCAGAACGCGCGGCGGAAGACCTTGTTGGGCACCAGCCGGTCGTACATCAGCAGGTGGTCGCGGGTGACGTGGATGCGCAGCCGCGTCGACGCCATCGGGCGGCGGTGCATCGGCGACTGCCGCAGGCCCTCCTCGGTGAGCAGCTGGACGTTGCCCGAGGCGATGTCCGACCCGGTCCGCTCCAGGGTGCTCACCAGCAGTTCGAGCGCGTAGCCGGGCAGGACGTCGTCGCTGTCGACGAACGCCAGGAAACGGCCGCGCACGCCGGCCGCCCCCACATTGCGCGCATTGCCGAGCCCGCCGTTCGCCTGCCGGATCAGCCGGAACCGGGGGTCCTCGTTCACGAAGTTCTGCGCGATCTTCGCGCTGGTGTCGGTCGATCCGTCATCGACCAGTACGACGTCCAATTCGCGGAGCGACTGCCGCGCGATGGAGGTCAGGCATTCCTCCAGATACGGCTCCACGTTGTATATGGGCACTACCACGCCGACTCGCGGCTCAGTCATGGATTTCACCAACTCGTCTCCCGTTCCCCCCGACCATTTCCCCTCCCCGTTCTGGAGACGCTTATGCGGGCCGAAACGATCACACGCGATCGAGATTGATTTTTTCGGCCGGTGCCGGACCGGGGCCGCCGCCCGTGCGCGGGCGGCGCCGCGGGCCGCTGCCGCGGCGGGCGATTCGTCCCGTCACATCCCTTCACGGTAACTCCGCGGGCGGCCGGGCGGGCGGCGCTCGGAGGCGGACTGTTAGCGGTACCAGCGCCCGGCGTCAAGGGCCGCGATCGGGTCCCGAAAGACCCCTGGGGGATTGACATGGTGGAGAGTTAGCGCAAACATTCGTGACACGCGCCACACTGAGCCCCGCCTCGGCGGGGTCCCGTCCTCGGCTCCGAATGTTACCGCTAACATTCGCGGGCCCGCGGACGCCGCCCCAGACGCCCTTCGCCGACCCCCCGAGGAAGAAGGAAGATCCCATGCTCAAGCGGCTCATCGTCGCCGTCGCGGGCGCCTCGCTCGCGCTGACGGCCCTCAGCGCCTGCGGCTCCGGCGACGACGGCTCCGGTTCCGGCTCCGGCAAGCTCGTCCTCGGCTTCTCCCAGGTCGGCGCGGAGTCCGGCTGGCGGACGGCCAACACCAAGTCGATCCAGGAGGCCGCGAAGGCCGCGGGCGTCGACCTGAAGTTCTCCGACGCCCAGCAGAAGCAGGAGAACCAGATCGCCGCGATCCGGTCCTTCATCAAGCAGAAGGTCGACGTCATCGCCTTCTCCCCGGTGGTCGTCACCGGCTGGGACGCCGTCCTCAAGGAGGCCAAGGCGGCGGACATCCCGGTCGTCCTCACCGACCGGGCCGTCGACTCCGACGCGTCCCTCTACGTCACCTTCCTCGGCTCCGACTTCGTCGCGGAGGGCAAGAAGGCCGGCGACTGGCTGGTGTCGGAGTACAAGGACGCCAAGGAGCCGGTCAACATCGTCCAGCTGGAGGGCACCGTCGGCGCCGCGCCCGCGATCGACCGCAAGAAGGGCTTCGAGCAGGCCATCGCGGCCGCCCCGAACCTCAAGGTGATCGCCTCGCAATCCGGCGACTTCACCCGCGCCAAGGGCAAGGAGGTCATGCAGGCCCTGCTCAAGGCGCACAAGGACATCGACGTGCTGTTCGCCCACAACGACGACATGGGCCTCGGCGCGATGCAGGCGATCCAGGAGGCCGGCCTCACCCCCGGCAAGGACATCAAGATCGTCACGGTCGACGCGGTCAAGGACGGGATGCAGGCCCTCGCCGACGGCAAGTTCAACTTCATCGTCGAGTGCAACCCGCTGCTCGGCGGCCAGCTGATGGACACGGCGAAGAAGGTCAAGGCCGGCGAGAAGGTCGAGAAGCGCATCGTCACCGTCGAGACGGTCTTCGACCAGGCCAAGGCCAAGGAGGCGCTGCCCACCCGCAAGTACTGACCCCCAGGCTAGGAGGAGGCGGCCATGACCGTGCCCGTCCTGGAGATGGACGGCATCTCCAAGGGGTTCCCCGGCGTCCAGGCCCTCGACGACGTGGCGTTCCGGCTGTTCCCCGGCGAGGTGCACGCGCTGATGGGGGAGAACGGCGCCGGCAAGTCCACCCTCATCAAGGTGCTGACCGGCGTCTACGGGGCCGATGCCGGGACCGTCGCGATCGACGGGCGCGGCACCCTCGTCCAGGGGCCGCTGCACGCCCAGCGGCTCGGCATCAGCACCGTCTACCAGGAGGTCAACCTCTGCCCGAACCTGTCGGTCGCCGAGAACGTCTTCATCGGCCGCCAGCCGCGCCGCCGGTCCGGCCGCATCGACTGGGCGGCGATCAACCGCCGTGCCGCCGAGCTGCTGGCCCGGCTCGACCTCGACCTGGACGTCACCGCGCAGCTCGGGTCGTACTCGCTCGCGGTGCAGCAGCTCGTCGCGATCGTCCGGGCGGTGGACCTCCAGGCGAAGGTGCTGGTCCTGGACGAGCCGACGTCCAGCCTCGACCGCGGTGAGGTCCGCCGGCTGTTCGACGTCATGCGCCGGCTCAAGGACGACGGCGTCGCGATCCTGTTCGTCTCCCACTTCCTGGAGCAGATCTACGAGGTCTGCGACCGGGTGACGGTGCTGCGCAACGGCCGCCTCGTCGGCGAGTACCCGATCGGCGAGCTGAGCCGGTTCGAGCTGGTCGCGAAGATGACCGGGCAGGAGCTCGCGTCGCTGGAGGAACTCGACGAGACCTCCCTCGACGCCCCCGAGGGGGAGCGGCTGCTCGCACTCGAAGGCGTCGGCCGGACCGGCGCGATCGCCCCCGCCGACCTCGACCTGCGCGCGGGCGAGGTCGTCGGGTTCGCGGGCCTGCTCGGCTCCGGCCGCTCCGAGCTCGCCCGGCTGATCTTCGGCGCGGACCACGCCGACAGCGGCCGGATCCGGACGGCCGACGGCCCCGTCTCGATCCGCACGCCGCGCGCCGCGATCGACCGGGGCGTCGCGTACTGCCCCGAGGACCGCAAGGGCGACGGCCTGGTCATGGACCTGAGCGTCGCGGAGAACATCGTCCTCGCGCTGCAGGCCGCGCGCGGCTGGCTCCGCCCGCTGAGCCGGCGCCGCCGCGACGAGCTGGTGGACGAGTACGTCAAGGCGCTGCGCATCCACCCGCCCGACCCGGACACCCCGGTGAAGAACCTGTCCGGCGGCAACCAGCAGAAGGTGCTGCTCGCGCGCTGGCTCATCACCCGGCCGAAACTGCTCATCCTGGACGAGCCGACGCGCGGCATCGACATCGGCGCCAAGATCGAGATCCAGCGCCTCGTGGTGTCGCTCGCCCGCGACGGCATGGGCGTCGTGTTCATCTCCGCCGAGCTGGAGGAGGTGCTGCGCATCTCGCACAAGGTCGAGGTGCTGCGCGACCGCAGGCTCGTCGCCGAACTCCGCAACGACGGGTCGCTGACCCCCGAACGCATCCTGCAGACCATCGCGAACGGAGACGCGGAGGTATGAAGCCGGCGCACTCCCTCTCCCGACTCGCCGCCCTCACCCGGAGCACGCTGTTCTGGCCGGTGACCGTGCTGGTCGTCCTGCTGCTCGGGAACGTCGTCTTCACGCACGGCTTCCTGGCGATCCATGTGCGGCAGGGCCACCTGTACGGGAGCCTCATCGACATCCTGCTGTTCGGCGCGCCGCTGATCCTCGTCTCGCTCGGTATGACGGTCGTGATCGCGACGGGCGGCGTCGACCTGTCCGTCGGGGCGACCGTCGCCATCTCCGGCGCGCTGGCCTGCTACCTGATCAGCGAGGGCCACGGCCTCGCCGTCTCGATCGGCGCCGCCGTCATCGTGTCGCTGCTGCTGGGGATGTGGAACGGGCTGCTGGTCACCCGCCTCGGCATCCAGCCGATCATCGCGACGCTGATCCTCATGGTGGCGGGACGCGGTGTCGCCCAGCTCATCACCGGCGGCCAGATCATCACGATCAACGACCAGGACTACAAGATGATCGGCGGCGGCTACTGGCTCGGCCTGCCGTTCGCGATCATCCTGGTGGCGTTCGCGCTCGCGGCGACCGTCCTGCTGACCCGGCGCACCGCGCTCGGCATGCTGCTGGAATCGGTCGGCGGCAACGCCGAGGCGTCCCGGCTGGTCGGCATCCGCGCCGCCGGGCTGATCGTCCTGGCGTACGCGTTCTGCGGGCTGTGCGCCGGGATCGCCGGGCTGATGATCAGCTCCAACACGCTGTCGGCGGACGGCAACCACGCCGGGCTGTGGATCGAGCTGGACGCGATCCTCGCCGTCGTCCTCGGCGGCACCGCCCTCACCGGCGGCCGGTTCTCGCTCGCCGGGACGGTCGTGGGCGCCCTCATCATCCAGACCCTCGACACCACGATCTACACCGCGGGCATCCCGCCGCGCACCACGCTGGTCTTCGAGGCGGTCGTCGTCACGATCGTGTGCCTCCTCCAGTCGCCCGCCTTCCGCGCCAAGTTCGCCCGCCGCCGAAGGCCCGCGCGCCCGGAGCCGGCCAAGCCCAACAAGCAGGAGGTCACGGCATGAGCGCCGTCCCATCTGGTGCGGCCGTTCGTGGGCGGGCCCTCGTGCCGCGCCGCAGGCATGTCCCCGTCCTGGTGACGCTCGGGCTGTTCGTGGCCGCGTTCGCGGCGGGGGCGATCCGCTACCCGAACTTCGGCACCACCCAGGTCTTCCTCGACCTCTTCATCGACAACGGGTTCCTCATCGTCGTCGCCGTCGGCATGACGTTCGTGATCCTCACCGGCGGCATCGACCTGTCGGTGGGCTCCGTGGTGGCGCTGTCGGGGATGCTGTGCGCGATCGGCACGATGAAGCTGCACCTGCCCGCGCCGGCCGTCATCCCGCTGGTGCTCGCCTTCGGGACGCTGTTCGGCGCGGCCATGGGCTACATGATCCACGTGTTCCAGGTGCAGCCGTTCATCGCGACGCTCGCCGGGATGTTCCTGGCGCGCGGCCTATGCCTGACGCTGAGCGAGAACCAGATCTCCATCGACGACTCGTTCTTCGACGCCCTCGCCCTCAACTCCCTGCACCTGCCGGGCGGCGACCACATCTCCTACGGCGCGGTCACCGCCCTGCTCGTGGCCGCCGTCGGCGCCGTCGTCCTGCAGTGGACGCGCACCGGCCGCAACGTCTACGCCGTCGGCGGCAACGAGCAGTCGGCGATGCTGATGGGCCTGCCCGTCGGCCGCACGAAGATCCAGGTGTACGCGATCAGCGGCTTCTGCTCCGCGCTCGGCGGCGTGCTGTTCGCGCTCTACACCCTGTCCGGCGACCCGACCCACGCGATCGGCATGGAGCTGGACGCGATCGCCGCCGTCGTCATCGGCGGGACGGTCCTCACCGGCGGCTCCGGCTACCTCGTGGGCAGCGTGCTCGGCGTCCTCGTCCTCGGCGTCATCAAGACCATCCTCAGCTTCGAGGGCACGCTCAGCTCCTGGTGGACGCGCATCGCCATCGGCGTCCTGCTGTTCGGCTTCATCGCCCTCCAACGCCTCATCGGAGCCCGCCGCCGCACCCGCCCCGCCGTCCCCTGACCCGGGTCCGGCGGCTGGATGTGGTCAGGCCGGCTGGACTCCGGGCTTGCGGTCTTCGATGACGAAGGACGCCCGGGTGGAGACGGGGGCGCCCGGCCTGGTGACGTAGGGCAGGACGCGGAAGTCGCTGCGCCAGGCGTCGCGGTCGACGTTCACCCTGATGTAGCCGCGCTGGGCGTTGAAGAAGCGCATGTGCGGGTTCGCGGCGAGGAACCTGCGGCCGAGGTCGTCCATGTCGGCGCCGTCGCCGCCGGAGGTGACGGACGTCGTGACGAACTCGGTCGCGACGGTCGGCGAACCGGGCTCGTCGAAGTCGCGCTTGAGGTCGACGGCGTAGTTCTGGTGCCGGTCGCCGCTGAGCACGACCAGGTTCCGGACGCCGTGCTCGTGCGCGGCGGCGAGCACCTTGTCGCGGTCGGCGACGTAGCCGTCCCACGGGTCGACCCAGACGTCCTTGCCGGGGCCCGCGTCCCAGTCGGTCTCCCCCATCGGGACCTGGTTGCCGAGGATCTGCCAGCGGGCCCGCGACCGGGCGAAGCCGTCCAGCAGCCAGCGGCGCTGCTCGTCGCCGAGGATGGTGCGGGCGGCGTCGAAGCGCTCGTCGCAGGACGAGGTGCGGCCCGTCCCGTTGCCGTAGGAGCAGGCCTGGATGTCGCGGTGGCCGCGCGTGTCGATCATCGTGAAGTCGGCGAGCCGGCCGTAGGAGACGCGGCGGTGCAGCCTGATGTCCGGGCCCGCCGGCATCTGGGCGCGGCGCAGCGGCAGGTTCTCGTAGAACGCCTGGAAGGCGGCGGCCTTGCGGGCGGCGAACTCGGCCGGGTCCGGGTTGGGGTCGCGGCCCATGAGGACGGTGTCGTCGGCCCAGTCGTTCACCACTTCGTGGTCGTCGAGGGTGTGGATCCAGGGGCATTGCGCGTGCGCGCGTTGCAGCGGCTGCTCGGCCTTGTAGAGCGAGTACTGGAGGCGGTACCGGGCGAGGTCGAAGGTCTCCGTGCCGAACTGGGGCGGGACGGTCACCCCGCGCCGGTTGTTGTTCGTGAGCTCGTACTCGTAGATGTAGTCGCCGAGGTGGACGATCAGGTCGAAGTCCTCGTCGGCCATGTGGTCGAAGGCCGTGAAGTAGCCGTCCTGCCACGCCTGGCAGGACGCGACGCCGAACGAGAGCTCGCGCGGGAGCGACCTGGCGGCGGGCATGGTCCGGGTGCGGCCGACCGGTGAGATCTCCCCGGCGGCGCGGAAGCGGTAGAAGTACTCGCGGCCGGGGGCGAGCCCGGAGATCTCCGGGTGCACCGAGTGGCCGAGTTCGGGCGTCGCCACGGCCTCGCCGCGCCGGACGATCCGGCGGAACCCCTCGTCGTGCGCCACCTCGTACTCGACCTTGATGCGGCGGTCGGGCATCCCGGCCCTGCCGTCGGCGGCGAAGGGGTCGGGCGCCAGCCGGGTCCAGAGCACGAAGCCGTCCGGGGACGGGTCGCCCGATGCGATGCCGAGTGTGAAGAGACCAGATTTACGCAACGTGTAGGCGTGTGCGGCGGACGCGCCGAGCGCGCCGGTGCCGAGCAGGACGGTGGCCGCGCCGGCCCCGCTCCAGCCGAGGAACTTGCGCCGTGAGAACGGGTTGACGTGCGGAGACATGGGGACCTCCTGTGCTCGGGGGCAGAGCGAGGCGGCCCTCCGCCGCGGCGGCGGACGGGCGGTGCCGGCTGACCGACGTTGATCATAGGTCGGCACCGTGGAAAATATAACGTCTTGTTTTGCGAACATCGCAGTGATAGACGTGATGAACGTGCGAACAGATCAGCTGTTATCGCACCCGTCGTCCTCGGCTCGGCGGGTCAGCGTCCCTTGCGGGTCTGGCGGGTGATGGCCCGGCCCTCGTCCTGCGAGAGGGGGCCCGTGGTCTCGAGCGGCGAAGTCCCGAGGGACGTGGCGAGGGTGCGTCCGTGCAGGTCGACCGCGGCTTCGGTGAGGTCGGTGAGTTCGGCCAGCGCGGAGCGGGCGCGCGTCCACCCGGTGAGGGCGACGGCGAGCGCGACGACCGCGGCCGGCCACCACCACACGGTCAGCACCGCGTACGGGATCGCCCAGGCGAACGTGACGACGGTCGCGGCGAACTGGCCGTGCGCGGCGGAGATGTCGGCGCGGACCGGGTCGGGCAGGACGAGCCACAGCCGCGGCCAGGCGAACGCCAGATCGAGGGAGTAGCGGTTCAGCGCGACCTGCTCGACGGCGGCGACCCGGTCGCCCATCCAAGTGGGACGTGCGGGAGGGGCGAGGGCGATCCGGTTGGCGCGGTCGGCGGCGGCGTCGATGGCGGCCTGCTGCGCCGGTGTCCGCTCGGCGGCGGGGTGCGCGCGCTGCAGGGCGTGGCGCGTTTCGACGTGCGCGTTCCAGCGGTCGGACCGTGCTCTGGTGAGCCGGTCGCGGAGCCCGTGCAGGCCGCGCGGCCACTGGCCGAGCCACAGCCCGCGGACGGGCGCGGTGAGCGCCTGGACGACGAGGCCGATCCCGCACGCGGCCAGCAGCAGCCAGACGGCCGTGAGGATCTGCGCCGAGACGGTGAGCTTGCCCTGCTCCGTCCCGAGGGCGGTGACCTGGGCGCGGAGCATGGTCAGGTCGAGGGCGTGCGCCCAGCCGAGCCGGGACCCGGCCCAGGTGACCCCGACGAACAGCAGTCCGGGCACGGCGAGCAGCCCCACCCAGCGTTCGGCGAGCTTCTTGGCCAGTTCGGTGAAGAAGGCGTTCACGTCGTCACCGCGGGGCCATCGGGAGACCGGTGACGCGGCAGCGCGGGAACGGCCCGGCGGGCACCCCGTCGGCGATCCGGTCGCAGGCCCCGTCGGGGCAGCCGAAGGTCTCCTCGTCGGCACGGCCGGGCCCGGCGCCGGGGAGGCCGGCGGCGGGCCCGCGCCCCGGGCCGCCCGGGTCCCCGCCGACGAGTTCGGCGAGCAGCGCCCGGACGGGGCGGCGGGCGCGGGCAGCGGCCTCGACGCGGGACAGCAGCAGCCGCTCGGGCCCGTCCGCGCACTGCTCCCGCAGCGCCGGGAGGTCGTCGCAGAGCGCGCCGAGCGCCCGCCGTTCGGCGGATTCGTCGTTGTTCCGTTGTTCCACGGGCGAGAACGCTATCCGCGCCGGGTCGGCCGGTGGCCGTTTCCCGGCATCTTCCCGGCATCGCGTACAAGGGAGGTGCCCGTGGTTAGGATCGCCGCGTGCCCGGCGCCAGGTTCTGGAACTTCGCATTGGACGATGGTCATTCCCCGGTGATGCAGTGGGTTCTGTGTGACCACGATCCGATTGAGGGGCCCGTCCATATCCAGGTCGGCGAACTCGGCTCGGGCGGCTGGTATGTGCGTCACCAGGGCTTCGGCGTCCGCGCGTTTCCGGATAAGGGCGCGGCGTGGCAGGCGGTCCAGGCGCAAATGCGGCGGCATAAGGGGCGCTGGGAGCCGACTCCGGTCGACGCCGAGCCGTTCCGCCGGGTATGCGGCGCCGACGGGTCCCGAGTCCTTTACGACACCGGCGGCTCCTGCCTGTACGAATGCTGGGGCGAACTGAAGGACGACCTCTGGGACGAACTCCACTCCGCGGTCGATGCCGGGACGACGCTGCACCGGACGGAGACGCACGCGCTTCTCGGAGGCTCGATCGAGGTGGCGCGGTACGACGATCCGAAGGACGGCGTGCGCCGGTTCGCCGTCATCGAGAACATGGATCCGGGCGGCGAGTACCGGGTCGTCGACTATCTGGACGAGGACACCGCCGTCCGGAGGTATGTGGAGATCGTCCGGGCCAATGAGGACCCCGAACTCCCGTACCGCGACACCGACCTCGACGGCGTCGGCTTCGAGGCGCCGATCGAGGGCCGTCCCGAGATGCCCGCGGGCCTCAGCGCCCTCCCGGACGGGTCGGTGATCGCCAGTATCGACGCCGACGAGTGGCGGTACGTCTACGGCCGGCCCCGGTCCGAGTGGGCGCTGACACCGGACGGGCCGCCCGCGCCGGACGGGCTGACGCCGTCCGGCCCGGTCCGCGCCGCCACGGGGAGGCCGCGTGCCTGGGCGCCTGCGCGGGTGGACGTCCGCGACATCACGCCGCCCGCCTGGCCGGACACCGCCGGCGGCGGGCCGAGCCCGAACGCGCTGGCCCTCGCCGCCCTGCCCGACGGCCGGACCGTGCTCGCGTCCGCGCACGACGACGCGGCCCGCCTGTGGAACCTCCGCGACGGCGCGGCGGCGCGCACGTTCGCCGGCCACACCGAGTGGGTGCTGGACGTCGCGCTGGCCGTGACCGGCGACGGGACGACCGTCCTGGCGACGGCCGGGAAGGACCAACTCGTCCGGGTCTGGTCGGCGCTGGACGGCACCGCCCTCCAGGAGATCGACGACCACGAGGGCGCGGTCAACGCGGTGGCGTGGGCGTGCCCGCCGGGCCAGGTCCCCTCGCTGGTCTCCGGGAGCGACGACGGGACGGTCCGGGTCTGGTCGGTCGAGTACGTCCGCGAGCGGGCCTGCTTCACCGTGGGCCCGCCCGGCGTCGAGATCGTCTGGTCGGTCGCGGCGGCGGTGCTGGCGGACGGGCACACCTGCGTGGCCGCCGCGTCGGACGACTCGGAGCGCTCGACCGTCCACGTCTGGGACGTCGACACGGGCGCGAAGGCGCACGAGTTCGCGCTGGAGTCGCGGGCGATGGCGGCCATGCCGAAGGTGGCCCTCGCCACGCTGGACGACGGCTCCTTCCGGGTCGCGGCCGCGTCCGGATCGGCGGTGCACGTCTGGGACGGCCTCACCGGCGAACTCCTGCGCACCTTCTCCCTCGACGCGGCCGGTTCCGCCGACGTCGCCCTCGGCGTCCTGCCGGACCTGCGGGTCGTGGCCGCCGCGACGAGCGGGCCGCTGACGCTGGCGTGGGAGGTCGAGTCGGGCGCGGAGCTGGTCCGGCTCGACCACGGCGCGAGCGGCCTGTACCAGCCGGTCGAGCTGGTGGCGCGTCCCGGCGAAGGGCTGGTGCTGGCGGCGGCCCGCGAACGCGACAGCCCGGCGCGCGCCCTGCTGCTGAACCTGCACTGGTAGCGGGCTCCCCGATGCCGTTGGACGACCTGTCCGCCAAGCTCGCGGACCTCCTGGCGGAGTACGAGGCGACCGGCGACCGGACGCTGCCGCTGGGGGCGGAGGCCGGCGAGTACGCCGAGGGGCTGTGGCGGAACGTCCGGGCCGTCGACACCGCGACGGCGTCGCCGGTGCTGATCGACGCGTACGCGCGGGCGAGCGTGCTGCTGGCGCGGCTGCACTACGAGCGGCACAGCCTTCGCGGGGGAGCGCCGGGGGACGTCGATCTGGCGCGAGCCGTGGTTGCGCTCGCGCCCGTCGCCGCCGACCGCCGCCGGGTCCCGCCGCCGATGCGGCCGCTGCTCGGCCGGGCGTCCGACGACGAGACCCAGGCGGCCGCGGCGCACGCCATGCTGCGCTCTCCCGCGCGGGATCCGGCGCTGCTCGACGCCGCGATCGCCCTCATGACCCCGGCAGCGGCCCGCAGGCCCGCCGACGTCTCGCGGCAGGCGGCGCTCTGCACGGCTCTCCGCCTCCGCCATGAGCGGGACGGCTCACCGGACGACCTGGACCAGGCCGTCACCGCCGGAGAGAAGGCCGTGGCGGGCCACCCCGAAACAGCGGCGGCGTGGGAAGCCCTCGCGGCCGCCTACCGGTGCCGGTACAGGCTGCGCGGAGACCCCGAAGACCTCCGGCGCGGCATCCGCCTGCTCGAATGCGTCGCGCACGACGGCGGCGGGCCGCACGTCCTCGCCGATCTCGGCACCGCCCACCGGCTCCTGTTCGAGCACAGCGACGACCCCGGCCACCTCAACACCGCCGTGCGCCTCTGCGAGAGCGCCCTCACCGCCGCCGGGGAGGACGCCCGTCCGGCATGGCGCTCCGAACTGAGCGCGGTACTGCTGCGCAGGCACGAGCGGACCGGATCGCGCGCCGACCTGGACCGGGCCGCCGACCTGGCCGAACAGGTCGCCGCGTCCGCACCCGAGGACGACCCCGACCGGGGCGTCCACCTGGCGGAGGCCGCCACCGCCGTGCTCCGCAGGCAGCGCCGCACCGGCGACCCGGACGAACTCGACCGGGCCGTCGTCCTCGCCGGGGACGCCCTCGACACGCTCCCCGAGGACGACCGGCGCCGCCCCGTCGTCCTGCGCAGCCTCGCCGACGCGCTGCACCGGCGCTCGATCGCGACCGGTTCGCTCGACGACCTGGACCGCGCCGCCACGGTCGCGGGCTGGGCGCTGGCCGCCGTCCCGTCCGGGCATCCGGCGCGCGGCCCGGCCGCCGCGCACCTCGCCGCCGTCCACCTGACCCGGTACACGCGGACCGGCGTCCTCACCGACCTCGCGCGGGCGGTCGAGGCCGGGGAGGAGAGCCTGGCTTCGCCCGGGAGCCTTCCGGCGCGGTGGTCGATGCTCGGCGAGGCGTACCGGCTCCGGTCCGGCACCGTCGCCTCGGACGCCGACCTCCACCGCGCGATCGAACTCGGCCGGCGGGCGGTCGGCGCCACGGCCGCCGACGATGCCGCGCTGGCCGGCCGGCTCGCCCGCCTCGCCGCCGCGTACTGGACGCGCCACCAGGCCACCGGCGACTCCGCCGACCTCGACCGGGCGATCATCCTCGGCGGCCGGGCCGTCGCCCGGACACCCGCCGGCGACGCCGACCTCCCGCGCCGGTGGGCCGACCTGGCGGCGGCGCGGCTGGCCCGGCACCGCGCCGGCGGTTCCCCCGGCGACCTCGCCGCCGCCGTCGACCTCGCCGAACGCGCCTGGACCGGCCTGCCCCGAGACCACCCCGACCGGCCGCGGGCGGCGGCCGGGCTGTGCCGCGCCTACCAGGCCGGAGTGGAGCGCGGCGGCGACGCCCCGCCCCCGGACCGGATCCACGACCTCGCCGGGCTGGACGACGAGCAGCCGACCGCGTCCCCCGCCGACCGGGTCGCGGCCCGGCACGCGGCGGGCCTGCTCGCCCGGGCCGCCGGAGCCGGCCGCCAGGCGGCGGAACTGCTGGACGCCGCCGCTGCGCTGCTGCCGTCCGTCGCGCCGCGCGAGGCCGGATGGGCCGACCAGCAGCACCGGATCGGCGCGCACGCGGGCCTGGTCGCCGCGGGCGTCGCCGCCCACTGCGACCGCGGCGACCCGGCGGGCGCCGTCGAGTTCGCCGAGCTGGGCCGGGGCGTGCTGCTGGCCGCGCAGGCCGGCACCCGGGCGGGGGCGGCCGACCTCCGCGACCGCGACGCCCGGCTCGCCGACCGGTTCCAGTGGGTGTGCGAGCGGCTCGCCACCCCCGGCTTCGGCGCCGACGAGCGCCGCCGCTGGTGGCACGACCACGACACGCTGCTGCGCCGCATCCGCGCCCTGCCCGGGCTGGAGGGCTTCCTGGCGGCGCCGCGCCTGGACGACCTGCGCGCCGCCGCGGCCGGCGGCACCGTCGTCCTGGTCAACGCGGGCCGGGACGGCGGTGACGCCGTCCTCGTCACGGCCGACCGTCCGCCCGTCCGAGTGCCGCTGCCGGAACTCCGGGACGCCTCCGTGGCCGACCAGGTCACCGCCCTGCTCGCGGCGCTGTCCGGTGGGGGGACGCTCAGCCGTGTGATGGTGCGGAGGCGGACCGTCCGCGACGTCCTGGCCTGGCTGTGGCGGACGGCCGTCGGCCCCGTCGCGGACGCCCTCGGACCGCCCCGGCCGGGACCGCACCGCGTCTGGTGGCTGCCGACCGGCGCGCTGGGCCTGCTGCCGCTGCACGCCGCCGAGGAACCGGGCCGGCCCGGTGCCCTCGACGTCATGGTCTCCTCCTTCGTCCCGTCCCTGCGGGCCCTGAGGGACGCACGGAACCGCCCGCCCGCCACCCGCCGGGAACCGCTGACCGTCGTGCTGGAGCAGACCCCCGGCCAGGCCGACCTGCCCGGAGCGGCGGCGGAGGCGTCCCTCCTCGGCGGTTCGACGCTGACGGGCCCGCGCGCCACCGCCGCGAACGTCCTCACCGCCCTCGGCGACGCCACCTGGGCGCACTTCGCCTGCCACGCGGTCGCGAACCCCGTCTCGCCCGCGGCCGGCGGCCTGCTGCTGCACGACCGGACGCTGACGCTCCCCGAGATCGCCGGCCTGCGGCCGGCCGAGGCGGAGCTGGCGTACCTGTCGGCCTGCTCGACCGCCGACCACGGCGTCCGGTACGCCGACGAGGTGCTGCACCTGGCGTCGGCCTTCCAGTTCGCCGGGTTCCGGCACGTCGTGGCCAGCCTCTGGCCCGTCGACGACACCGCCGCCGCCGAGGCCGCCACCGCCTTCTACGCGGCGCTGCCGGAGACCCCGGCCGCCGACGCCGCCGCCCCCGTCCTCCGCGAGGTCGTCCTCGCCATGCGCGCCCGCCACCGCGCCGACCCCACCCTGTGGGCACCCCTCGTCCACAGCGGGCCCTGACGCCCGGGCGGGTCCGCGCCGTGGCGGGTCGGTAGAGTCGGTGGGGCGGTCGACCAGTGCGAAAGGGAGCCGATGGCGGGTTCGGAGAGCGGGTATCAGGCGCGCTGGGAGGAGCACAACACCGCGCGCCAGCTGATGATCCTGCGCGCCGCCGTCGACCTCATCGAGGAGACCCCGCCCGGCACGCACATCCCGGTGCAGAAGATCGCGAAGCGGGCCGGGCTCGCGAAGTCCGTCGTGTACCGGCGGTTCGCCGACCGCGACGACCTCGACCGCCGGATCAGGTCCTACCTCGTGGACGACTTCGCGAGCACGCTGGCGGTCAAGCTCGACATCTCGCACGGCTCGGTCGAGGAGATCCTCCGCAGGACCATCGACACGGTCGCCGGGTGGATGTCGGAGCACCCCCGCCTGCACGACTTCATGCGGCAGGGGCCGACCCACGACGACGTCGCGGGCGCCGACGCGGTCAGCAGCCTCCGGGGCCGGATCGCGACCCGGGCGCACGAGATCATCGCCGCGTTCCTGGCGTCGTTCGACCTCGACGACGGCGGCCTGGAATCGCTTCCGCTGGCCATCGTGACGATGGTCGAGGGCATGCTGACGCAGTGGGTGCGCGAGCCCGCCCCGCGCAGGCCGCGCCCCGAGATCGTCGCCGAACTCGCCTCCTACGCGTGGTTCATGCTGGACGGCGCCGCCCGGTCGCTGGGCCTCGTCATCGACCCCACGGCGGAACTCCGGACGGTCGTCGAGCGGCTGACCGGCGCCGGAGCGGCGAGCGGCGCGGGAGCGGTCAGCGGCGTCACGGCGTGAGCACCGGGCCCCGCTCCAGGCGCGCCGCCAGGTCGCCGGTGCCGGCCTCCGGATCGGCGAGGACGCCCGCGTTGAAGTCGTCCACCAGCGCCCGCACGGTCTCCTGCGCGCACGACTTGTTCGTGCCGATGAAGCCGGTCGGGCCGCGCTTGATCCAGCCCGCGACGAACGTGCCCGGCACGGCCCGGCCGGTCGCCGGGTCGAGGACGCGGCCGTGCTCGTTCGGGACGGTGCCGGTCGCGTCGTCGAACGGCAGGTCCGGGACGGGCACGCCCCGGTAGCCGATCGCGGTCAGCACCAGCCCGGCGTCCACGGTCTCCGTCCGGCCGGTCGGCTCGACGCCGTCGCCGGTGAGCGCGTTGCGCCCGAACTCGACGCCCTCGGCGCGGTCACCGCCGAGGATCCGCAGCGGCGAGAGCAGGTACCGCAGCCGGATCCGGCGCGGCGCGGACGGGTCGGCGGCGAGCCCGCGCAGCACGTCGAGCTTGGGACCGGTGGCGCCCTCGGGGCCGAGGTCGTCCGGTGGGACGGTGAGGCCGACGCCGGGCGTTGAGCGAAGGCCGATCAGTTCGGGGAGGGTGAACGCCGACTGCGCGGGCCCGCGCCGTCCGGCGACGACGACCTCCTCGATCGCGCTGTCGCGAAGCGCGTCCAGCGCGGCGGGGGCGATGTCGGTGCCGGCGAGGATTGCCGGGTCGACGGTGAGGATCCGGGCGACGTCCAGCGCGACGTTGCCGTTGCCGATCACCACGGCGCGGGGGTGCGACAGGTCGAACGTCCGGTCGGCGAAGTCCGGGTGGCCGTTGTACCAGGCGACGAACTCGGTGGCGGACGCCGTGCCGGGCAGCCCCGCCCCGGGGACGTCGAGCCGGCGGTCCGTCGAGGCGCCGACCGCGTAGACGACCGCGTGGTGGTGGGCGAGGAGGTCGTCGTGGGTCACGTCCCTGCCGACCTCGACGCCGAGGTGCAGGTCGAGGCCGTCCTGCGCGCGGATGGCGTCGAACTGCCCGGCGACCTTCCGCGTCCGGCGGTGGTCGGGCGCGACGCCCGTCCGCGCCAGCCCGTACGGCATCGGGAGCCGCTCGAACATCGAGACCCGCGCGCCGGGGACGGTCAGCACCTCGTCGGCCGCGTACATCGCGGCCGGTCCGGAACCGACGACGGCGACCCGCAGCGGGGCGGGCCGCTCGCGGACCCGCAGCGGCGGCACCACCGGGGCGAGCAGCGGCCGGGACCGCGGGGCGTCGTAGAACGCGGAGTTGACCGACAGGAAGTCCAGCTCGTCCCCGGTGAGCTTCGTGTGCGGCTTGATCGCGTCCACCGGGCACGCCGAGACGCAGGCGCCGCAGTCGACGCAGGCGGCCGGGTCGATGTACAGCATCTCCGCGGTCGCGAAGTCCGGCTCGTCCGGTGTCGGGTGGATGCAGTTGACCGGGCAGGTGTAGACGCAGGACGCGTCGCCGCAGCACGACTGCGTGACGACGTGCGGCATCAGGCGAGCCCGCGCGCTTCGCGGTGCGGCTCGCCCCGGTACCGCGACGGCTTCCCGTCGATGTGCAGCGCCTTCCACAGCCGCTTGGCGGCCGGCGTCATCAGCCCGAGGTCGGCGGCGAGCTTGCGCATGTCGCCGAAGTACCCGGAGAGGATCGCGCGGGAGTGCGGGCTGCGCCAGAACGCCTCCCGGTAGACCTCGCGCGGGATGCCGAACTGCTTGGCGAACGAGCGCGGCGGCGTCATGATCTCCCCGGCCAGCCAGCGCATCGCGAGGGGGAACGCCAGCGCGCACGCCGCCCGGCTGCCCCGGCCCATCCGCGGGACGTGCACCCGCAGGAAGTCGTTGGCGAACGAGATGTGCCGCGCCTCCTCGGCGATGTGGATCTCCATCGTGCGCAGCATCGCGGGCGGGATGCGCTCGCCCGACCTGATGAGCGCCTTCTGGTAGTGGTCGATGGGCTCCTCGCCCGCCAGGATCCCGATGAACAGCACCACGTGCGCGTAGCCGCCCGCCACGCCGATCAGCGGCGACAGCCGCCGGAACCACGGCCGCATCCCGGGCACGTCCACGCCGATCCGGTTGACGAGCTCCTGGAACATCTGGATGTGGTTGCACTCCTCCGTCATCTCGTGGAGGCAGTAGCGGAACTCGGCCGACCCGTTGGGCAGCTTCATGATGTACTGCATCATTCCGCGGATCAGGATGCTCTCGAACGCCGCCCCGACCTTGATCGAGTTGGCCATCCGCCACTTCCCGATCTCGATCTGCCGCTCCAGCGGCAGCTCCTGGTACCAGCGCGTCGCGCCCAGCGGGTCGATCTCCGGTGACAGCACCCAGCGCGGGTCGTCCGGGTCGAGGGCGAACTCCGGCGCGTCCCAGTCGATGTCGAGGAAGGGGTCGAAGCGCCGGTGCACCGACCCTTCGGACAGCGTCCGCAGCAGGTCCCGGTACGCCTGGTCGAACGGATCGGTTCCGGAGTTGATCGACCCGGTCTTGGCGGACCCGGTGTTGGTGGACCCGGTGTTGGTGGACAGCGTCATCGAGACCTCCTCGTCGTGGCGGATCCCGTCTGGCCCGCGGCGCGGCCGGCGTCGCGGGCCCGGCCCTGATGCGGAATTTACTGAGACACTGTGTCCCATGCAAGACGTCGGGCGCGGATGAGCCCGACGTCACGTCCGCGCGGCGACCTGCTCCTCGGTGGCCTGGCCGACCGGGGTGCCGGACGCGGCGGGCATCCCGACGGCGTGCGGCGGCAGAACGCGCTCGGCGCACAGCAGGATGACCGCGCCCGCCAGCACCATCAGCGCCAGGACCGCCCACAGCTGCCATGGCCCCGCCTCCAGCAGGAACCCCAGGAGCAGGGGCGCGATCGTCCGGCAGAGCGACCAGGACGACTGGTAGACCGACAGGTACCGTCCGCGCAGATGGTCGGGTGCGGCCTGGACGGACAGACCCTGCGCGGGCACGGAGTGGATGAGCTCACCGGCCGTGTAGAGCACCGCGATCGCCAGGACGGCGGCGATGGCGTACGCGCCGCCGAACAGTTGCGGGACGAGCGCGAAGGCGGCGAAGGACAGCCCGAACACGGCCGCGCCGAGCGCCGCGCTGCGCGTGCGCCTGCACCGCATCGTCAGGCGCGCGATCGGCACGCCGAGCGCCGCCACCAGGACGGTGTTGAGCGCGAACACGCCTCCCGCCAGGGCGTCGGGCAGGCCGACGTCGCGGGTCAGGAAGACCGGCAGGGCCATGGCCTGGGTCGTGTAGCCGAAGGCGATCAGGAAGTTGGCGGCGGCGATGAGCAGGTAGGGCCGGTCGGCGAGCACCTGCCGGTAGCCCTGGCGTTCCTCCCTCCGCCGTCCGGCGCTTGCGCGGACGGCCGGGATCCGGGCCACGAGCACGGCGGCGAGCAGGAACAGCGCGGCCAGGACCATCGCGGCGGTGAGGAAGCCGCCGTTGCCGTTGAACGCCAGCAGGCCGGCCGCCGCCAGGCTGCCCAGGCCCATCCCGCCGTTGCGCAGGCTGCGGTCCCAGGCGAGCAGCCGGTCGCGTTCGGCGCCCTGAGCGATCTCGCCGATGAACGCGTGCTGGCTGGGCGTGGACGTCCACATCCCCACCGCGACCACCACGGCGACCCCGAGGAAGGAGAGGTAGGTGTCGGCGAAGGGGTAGGCGGCGAAGCCCGCCGCGCGCAGCACCAGCGCGATCATGACCATGCGCTTGGCGCCGAGCCGGTCGATGAGGGCGCCCGCGACCGGCATGAACGCCAGCGCGCACAGCCCGGCGAGGCTCAGACCGGCGCCGATCGCCGTCAGCGACAGCCCGGTCAGCGCGTGGACGAACAGCATCGTCAGCGGGACGTAGATGCCGTCGCCGACCGAGCCGACGAGGGCGGCGGCGTAGAGGCGGCGGCGCGTGGACACCTCGGATTCAGCTGAAGTCGAGTGCACCCCGAGCCCGCTTCAACTCGGCGAACGCGTCCATCTCGGCCAAAGTCTTCAGGGACCGGAACAGCCGCACGGCCTCCTTGCCCTTCGGGGTGGCGCTCAGGACGGGCCCGAAGAAGGTCGCGCCGTCCAGGGTGATGAGGGGCGTGCCGCCCTCCTCACCCAGGGCGTCCTGTGCGGCCTGGTGCCTGGCCCGAAGAGCGTCGTCGAACTCGTCCGTAGAGGCGGCTTCGGCCAGAGATGCAGGCAGCCCTAGCTCGTCCAGAGCTTCAGCGATGACCGCGCTGTAGTCCTTGTTGCGCTGCACGTGGATGCGGTTGCCGAGCGCCGTGTACAGATCGCGCAGGATCCCGGTGCCGTGCTGAAGCTCGGCGGCTGTGCAGACCCGGGCCGGTCCCCAGGCGCGGTCGTTGAACTCGCGGTACCAGGGCTCGATGTCCCGGTGCTCGTTGAGCACCGACAGGCTCATGATCCGGAAGCTGAGGTCGATCGGCTCCAGCCGCTCGACCTCCAGCAGCCACCGGGAGGTGATCCAGGCGAACGGGCAGGCGGCGTCGAAGTAGCAGACGACCTGCGCGGACGTCGGCGACGCCAGATTATCTTCCATGGAAGCTAATATAACTTCCATGGAAGATATAATCAACGCATGCAGCCCGACGCCACCGCCGCCATGGTCGCCCAGTGGAACCGCGAGCGCCCCGACCTCGACGCCACGCCGATGCTGGTCGTCGGCCGGCTCTTCCGCCTCACCGACGAGGCCGACCAGCGGCTCCGCCCCCTCTTCGCCGCCGCCGACCTGGGCAACGGCGACTTCGACGTCCTCGCGGCGCTGCGCCGCTCCGGCGCGCCCTATGCCCTCTCGGCGGGCGAGCTCAGCCGCACCGTCCTGGTCACCACCGGCGCCATCACCAAGCGGGTCGACCGGCTCGAGACCCGCGGCCTGGTGAGCAGAACCGTCGCCGAGAACGACTCGCGCGGACGCCTCGTCACCCTCACCTCCGACGGCATCGCCCTCACCGACGAGCTCATCGCCGACCACCTGGACAACCAGCGCCGCCTGCTCGCCGGCCTCACCGAGCAGGAACAGGAGCAACTCGCCGCCCTCCTCCAGCGGCTCGCCACGACACTCGACTCCTGATCGGCCCAAGGTCGGCAACGCGCGGCAAAGTCCTCGAAAACCGGCGGATGCCTGCGGCTCGTCCGAACACACCCAGGTGGACGGACGAGCGGGAGCGTGCACATGCGTGGGGACGAGACGCGGGTCATCGAATCGCGAAGGGCGTACATCTGGGACGGCTGGGGGACCTGCCTGTCCTGGTGGGCCAACACCGAACTCGGCCGGCGCGACGACTTGGCCGCCGCCCTGTTCGGCCTGGACCCCGTGCACGTCGGCACCACCGGCGGCGAGGTCGAACTTCCCGGGCTGGGCCTGAACATCGTCCGCTACAACCTCGGCGCCTGCACCTGGACGGGCACCGGGATGGTCGAGTCGCCCGCCATCGTCCGCCGCAAGCAGATCGAGACGTTCGGCGACGGCGACGCCTGGAACCCCGACGCGGACCCGAACCAGCGGAGCATGCTCGCCAAGGCCCGCGACCACGGCGCCGACGCCTTCGAGATGTTCTCCGTCTCCCCGCCCTGGTGGATGACGGTGACCGGGAACCCCTCCGGCGCCGAGCGCGGCGACGTCGACAACCTCGAGTTCGCGTACCAGGAGGCGTTCGCCGACTACATCGCCGCGGTCGCCCGGCACGCCCGCGACGAATGGGGCATCCGGTTCGGCTCGGTCGAGGCGTTCAACGAGCCGTCCCTCGCGTCCTGGCACGCGCGGCAGAACCAGGAGGGCTGCCACTTCACCCTGGGCGCGCAGGAAGCGGTCCTCGCCCACCTGCGCCGCGCGCTGGACGCCCGCGACCTGCCGGACGTGCTGATCGCCGCGTCCGACGAATGCCGCTACGCGGAGGCCACGGGCACCTGGAAGAACTTCACCGAGGACACCAGGCGCCTCGTCGGCCGCGTCAACGTCCACGGCTACGAGCGCGACGACGGCGGCCGCAGCCGCGCCGCCCTCCGCGAAGCCGTCGGCGCGGACACGCCCGTATGGCAGACGGAGTACTCCGAAGGCGAACCCGACGGCCTCACAATGGCCCTCAGCATCGGCCGCGACGTCCACCACCTGCGGATCCGTGCCTGGTCCTGCTGGCAGCCGGTGGAGGCCCTCGACTGGGGCCTGCTGGACGGCGAGTACGACGACGCCACCCCGAACCCGGCCGGCGGAGCGAACGGCACCCTCGAAGGCCGCGTCGGCGGCGTCAACCCGAAGTACTACGTCCTAGCCCACTACACCCGGCACATCAGACCCAACGTGCGCATCCTCGACTCGGGCCACCCGCACACCGTCGCAGCCCACGACCCCGCCACCGGCCGCTTGGCCCTGGTCACCGCCAACGACAACAAGCCCCGCAACGTCACCTACGACCTGAGAGCCCTAACCGAGGACGCAAACCCCGTCCGCGCATGGACGACCGACCCAACGTCCGCTCACCACTACACCCGCACCCCCGACACCCACCTGCAAGACGGCCGCCTAACAGTGACCCACGCCCCCAACACCGTCACCACCCTGGAAATCGAAGACGTCCAAACCCCCTGACGCCTGGCCTACTCCCGGTCACCCTTCTCGGTGGTGACTGCGGTGGCGGAGAGGAGGGTTGCGGCGGTGAGGGTGCCCCAGAGGGCGGCCGGGCCGTGGGAGGCGAGGGCGGTGATGGCCGCCGGGGAGACGGCGAGGCCGAAGCCCGTGGAGAGTTGGAAGCGGGCGAGTGCGCGTCCCAGGACATGGGCCGGGACGAGAGCGGTGACGAGTGCCGTGGCACTGCCCGCGTAGATGATCTCGCCGAGGGTGCAGGCCACGGACACCGCGGCGACGGCCGGAGCGCTCCAGACGTGTCCCGGTGAGGTGACCGCGAGGAAGCCGAGGTAGGACGCGGCGAGCACCACGCCGGCGAGAGCCAGCACAGTCCGTCGAGGGAGGCGGGACATCAGGACGGTGACCGGTACCTGAAGGGTGACCACCAGCACGGTGTTGGCCACGAAGATGGCCGCCGCCCACACCGGCGACGCGTGCAACTGCGTCACCAGCACGAGGGGGACAGCGATTTCGGGGACGTTCAAGCAGAAGACGTAGACCACATTGGCGGCCAGCAGCGCGCGCATCCGTGGCGCGGGCGCCTCGGCCCTGTCCTCGGCCGGGGAGGCGGCCGGTCGCGCGTGCACATGGACCGACCATGCCAAGGCCGCCGCAGCGAGATAGGCGAGCCCGGTGACGGCTGCCAGCGCCTGCAACGCGGTGGTGCCGGCCGCCAGGCATGCGGTGGCAAGGAGTGCGCCCACGCCCAGGCCGGCGTTGCGCAGGGCGCGGCCGGCCGCGAGAGCGGCGTCGCGTTCGCGGCCGTGAGCGACTGTTGCCACGAGAGCCGCATGGGCGGCCGGCCATGCCTGGTTGCCGATGCCGAGGAAGAGCGCCGCCGTCGCGAACAACCAGGCGTGCCCCGCCGGAGTGGCCAGCAGCAGCGCCACGCCCAGCACCCGTACCAGCATCGATGCTGCCACGACCGTGCTGCGTGCGCCCCCGTCCAGCCACCGGCCGACTCCGGGCATGCACATCAGACCCACCACGACGCCGACCGTCATGGCGATGCCGGTAGCCGGCGCGGACAGTTCCAGCACCGTCACCCCGTAGAGCAGCAGGAAGGGCCGCAGCAATCCGGTGCCGAGCGCGTCCACGGCCAGGGCGATGGCATAGCGGGGGCCTCCGGAGCCGCGGACGAGGGCGCGCGGCTGGAGCTTGGTGGTGGTCGCCATGGCGTCCACGGTGCGTCCGGCCGCCGGGCATGCCGCGACGGTTGACGGACACCGTCAATCGACGCGTTCACCGGCCGTCCGACCAGCGATGATGGCGGGATGACGTTGAGGATCGACATCAGCGGCCCGGCGTCCGGGCGGCTGCGGTTCGCCGTCTCCCCACTGGCCGAGCTGACCGCGATGCTGCACGTGCTGGCCGAACCCGGGCACCACCCGCAGCACGCGGGCTGGGCCGGGGACGTCTGGGCCGGGCTGCGACCCGAACTGGCCGAGCGGCTCAGGGAGGCGGAGTTCCTCTGGCGTTCCTCGCGAGCCGACTTCCTGGTCCCCGCCCGTCCCCGTCCGACCCTCGCCGAGGAGCTGGACGATGTGGACCGGATCGACGATGAGACCTATGTGACCGCCGCGCTCATCACCACCTGCGGCAGCAACCGGGTCCACTTCACCGGGCCGTCGCCGCTCGCCGACGCGACAGCCCGCGAACAGGCCCTGGACCGGGCCCAGGCCCGCGGCGCGCTCCAAGAGGCTTTCGCGGAGCGGCTGCTCGCGGACCCGGCCGCCGTGCGGGCACGAGTACGCCACACCCTCGAACAATGCGCCGAGGCATTCTTCGACGCCGCCTGGACGAGCGTCGCCGTGCAACTGGCCACCGACCTGCGCCTGAAGAACGACCTGCTGAAGCGCCAGGGCATCGGGGCGGCGCTCGCATCTGTCTCCAGCGCCGTGACCCTGGCACCGGACGGCGACCGCATCATCGTGGACAAGCTGCAGGACAACGCGACCACCGCCCACGACACCGGGGTCACCTTCCTCCCCAGCGTCTTCGGCCGCCCGCACCTGGTGGCGGTCCACGCGCCCGGATGGCGTCCGGTGGTGCAGTACCCCGTGGCGGAGGCGAGCCCACCGGAGCCGGTATCACTGGAAACGGTCACGCTGCGGCTGGACGCACTAGCGCATCCGGTACGGCTGCGGCTGCTGCGCACTCTGGCCCGCGGCCCTCACACCACCGGCGAACTGGCCCAAGCCTGGGAACTCACGCCCCCCGAGGTGTCCCGCCACCTAGCCGACCTGCGCCGCGCGGGCCTGCTCACAGCCCGGCGGCAGGGACGGTACGTCCGCTACACCCTCAACCTGCCCGAACTGACAGCGCTGGGCCCCGACCTTCTGGCCGCCCTACTGCGCTGAGCATCTTCGACGGCGACGATCGCACGCCTGTCTACGGTGTACCCCCTACGGAATACCGCGCGCATGGCTGCACGCACAACCCCGCCACCCACCGCTGCCAACTAACGATCCCGGCCCGCTTCCCAATCCCGTAACCGTGCGCGGCCGTGTTGCCGGGGCAACCACGACCATTAGCGCATGCCACCGACACCTTAAACGAAGATGTCTGCCGCGTCATGCTGAGGGTTTGCCGTAGCCGTAGTGGCATAGTGGTGTTTTGGCTCCCGACTTGCCAGGCCGAGCCCACTGCAGGGAAGGCCCGCCGGCCGACTCGTATGATCGAGCGTCCGCGCAACTTGGACTACGAGTCATGGGGCCTCCCTGGACTCAGAGCTTTCCGCATCGAGCCGTGCCAGCTCGCTCCGCAGCTGTTCAGCTTCGGCTTCCTTTTGTTTCAAACGCCTTTGTAGGCTAGTGCGGGAAGGTGGCTTCGGCTTCTTGGGTTCTGCCTTCTTTGGAATCAGCCAGCCGACGCGCTGGTAAGCAACGATGTAGCGTACGCTGACGCAGGCGTGGCAAGTTGTGTCCGGTTGGGGAGTCGGCCAGCCCAGGTCAAGCATTCGCCTCATGTGCTCGTGGATTCCTTGATCATCCTGGACCTGTAGAGTTGGGGAAGATTCAAAATCAGCGACCATTTTCCGCAGTCTCTCCGGGTGACGTGGGATAGGTCTTCCCGTGTCGGTTCGAACCAAGTACGGGATCTGCTATGGACCGGCTCCACCCTCCACCCCGCCCAACGCCCGCCTAACAATTCCATCCCCCTTCCCGATCCCGTGACCGCGTGTCGATGGAGTGACCGGGTCCGGTCACGCAAGGTTCCGGTGGGACTGGCCGGCGGGGTCAGTACTCCAGTTCGGGACGCAACGGCCCGCCGACGGCATGGAGATGGCGCAGCGCCTGCGCGTAGGACTGGAGGAGACCGGTCTCGCAATAGGTGATGCCGTGGCGTTCGCTGAAGGTGCGCACCAGCGTCTGCGCGCGGCGCAGGTTGGGCCGCGGCATGGACGGGAACAGGTGGTGCTCGATCTGGTAGTTCAGCCCGCCGAGCGCGAGATCGGTGATCCGGCCACCGCGGATGTTGCGCGCGGTCAGGATCTGCCGGCGCAGGAAGTCGGTCTTGTCGTTCCTGCCGAGCATCGGCATGCCCTTGTGGTTGGGGGCGAAAGAACAGCCTAGGTACAGGCCGAACAGGCCCTGCTGGAGGAGGAGGAAGCCTATGGCTTGCAGTGGAGGGAGTACCCAGAACAGGGCGGTGAGATATCCGCCGATGTGGGCGAGCAGCAGACCGCCCTCGGCCAAGCGGGCCCTGCCCGGCCCGCGCGCGGTGGCCGTGCGGCCGAGCAGGGCGCGGGCCCCCGCGAGATGCAGGTGGAACCCTTCCAGCAGCAGCATCGGGAAGAACAGCCATGCCTGGTGCCGGGCCAGCCAGGCGCCGGGGCCGTGCCGGGCCCGAGCGCTCTCGCGGGTGAAGGTGAGTGCTCCGGTCGCGATGTCGGGATCGCGGTCGACCTGATTGGGGTGGGCGTGATGCCGGTTGTGCTTGGAGATCCACCACCCGTAGCTGAGCCCGACCAGCAGGTTGCCGTGCAGCCGCCCCAGCAGCTCGTTCACCCGCTTGGAGCCGGATATCTGCTGGTGGCCCGCGTCGTGCCCGAGGAAGGCGGTCTGGGTGAAGGCGACTGCCAGGAACGCCGCCACCGCCAGTTGCCACCAGGACGGCCCGATCAGCGCGAAGGCCGCCCAACCGGCCGCCAGCAGGACGAGATTTGAGACGATCTTGACTGTGTAGTAGCCCGGCCGCCGGGTCAGCAGCCCGGCCCGCTTCACCTCGCGGGACAGCAGCGCGTAGTCGCTGCCCCGCGGAACCGCTTCGCCACGGCCCCGGGCGGGGGCACCACCGGGGGTCGGAGCGTCCGTGGTCGCGCTTGTGGTCACACTGTCTTCTTCCATTCGGGCGAGCATTCCCCAGAGGGCACGCCCATCACTTCCAGTGGAACCTGCTGGCCTGGGATGCCGACACAGGCGATCTGAGCAGGGCTTATCGGCAGAGCTGATCGCCGGGCGGCCGTGGGCCGGTAAGCCCGGGTGCCGTTGGCCGTCACCGGCGTGAACCACGATGGCTGCCGGTGTTCGGCGCCCGTCGACGCTGTTCGGGAGGCTGTGGGACGCTGGGGCCGAGGTGTGGCCATCCGGTCGCTTCGGACAGTGGGCGGTGAGCGGCGATGCCGACGGCGGGCGAGGCGCGGGCGGCCCGGTTGTGGGCGTTGGTCGCCGGGTGCGCGGACGGAGAGACGGTGTCGCCCGCGCACGTGTGCCAGGCGGCCGTGGCGGCGGTAGAGGTGGACGGGGCGGCGGTGTCGGTGGCGACCCGGCCGGACCGGCGGCAGCGGGCGCACGCCACCGACGCGGTGGCCGCGTTCTTGGAGGAGCAGCAGTTCACCCTGGGGGAAGGTCCCGGCATCGAGGCCGGTGCCCTTGGAGGCCAGGTGCTGGTCGCCGATGTCTCCTCGCCGGCCGTCGCCTCCCGGTGGCCGGTGTTCGCGCCGGTGGCCACCGCGGCCGGAGTACGGGCGATGTTCGCCTTCCCGCTGCAGGTGGGGGCGATCCGGCTGGGCACCCTCACCATGTACAGGGTCAGGCCGGGACCGCTGACCGCGGAGCAGGTCGCCGACGCCGTGACGCTGTGCCGGACGGCGGTGGCGGTGATGCTGACCGCGGGCCGGACCTCGCCGGACGGTGCGGCCTCGGATCAGGGGGTGTGGCCGCTGGGCGGGCCGGGTGAGGGCAGGATCGAGGTGTATCAGGCGACCGGGATGGTCGCCGTGCAGCTGGGCGTCGGTCTGCAGGACGCGTTCGCGGCGCTGCGCGCCCGCGCCTTCACCGACGGTGTCCCGCTGGCCGGGCTGGCCCGCCAGGTGGTGGACCGCCGGTTGCGGTTCCACCCCGACGATCTTCCCGAGGGCTGACGACACGATGGATCGACACGATGATCACTGTGGTCTACGAGAGACGACGTCACACGACAGGAACCCCCCAGCCACTGGGCCGAGGAAATGGATTGAGCAGCCATGCCACAGCAACAACGACTCGCTGAGGTGTTCGTCGAGCTGGCCGACACCCTGGTGGTCGATTTCGATCTCATCGAGTTCCTGCACCGGCTGGCGGAGCGCTGCGTGGAACTGCTGGAGGTCGAGGCGGCCGGGATCCTGCTCACCGACCAGGCCGACGAGCTGCAGGTGATCGCGGCCTCCAGCGAACAGACCCGGCTGCTGGAGTTGTTCCAGCTCCAGTCCCGGCAGGGCCCCTGCCTGGACTGCTTCGCCACCGGCCGGCCCGTCAGGGTCGCCGACCTGGCCGCCGAGGCCTCCCGGTGGCCGCTGTTCAGCGCCGCGGCCCTCGACGCCGGTTACGGCGGGGTGGTAGCGCTGCCGATGCGGATGCGAGAGCGGATCATCGGCGCGATGAACCTGTTCACCGCCCCCTCTACGGTCCTGGCCGTCGACGAGGCGACCACGGTCCAGTCGCTGGGGCAGGCGATGGCCGACGTGGCCACCATCGGCATCCTGGGCGAACGCGCGGCCCGCGAACATCAACTGCTGTCCCAGCAACTGCAGATCGCGCTCAACAGCCGTGTGATCATCGAGCAGGCCAAGGGCATGCTCGCCGAACGCCACCAGACCTCACTCGATCAGGCCTTCGCCGCTCTGCGCGCCCAAGCCCGCAACACCAACCGCAAACTCGCCGACCTCGCACAGGCCGTCATCGACGACGACCCCGCCGTGGCGGGCCTCCTGCACCCGCAGCACGATCCCGGCCGCCCCGTCGACAACGGTTGACCACGGAACGGTGACGGCGAGGCGGCGACGAGCACGCGGAACGCCGGCCCGCTCGGCGGCCACCGCGGCGGATGCCTCCACACGGACGGAGCGCTGGGCAGGTCAGCCGTCGGGGGCGCCTTCCGGACGCTGCGCCGTCCGGTCGTCACGTCGGCGCAGCGCCGCCAACGCGTCCGCCGGCTCCGGATGCAGGGCGATGACGTCGTCGATGCCGGTAATGCGAAGAACGCGGTCGACCCGCCCTGTGGCTCCGGCCAGGCTCAGGGCCAGCCGCTGATCGCGGGCGTGCTTGAAAGCCTTGACCAGTGCCGTGATGCCACCGGCGTCGCAGAACCTGAGGCGGGTGAGGTCGATGACCACGCCGCTGCTCGGGGCGGCGCCGGCGTGGCCGGCGGACGCGCTGGTGATCATGGTGCTGAGCCGGACGGCCAGCCAGTCGCTGTTGGAAGCGTCGATCTCGCCGGCGAGGGCCAGCAGCATCGCGGTCGACCCGGCACCGCACTCCACGTCCGTCCGCCGGAGACTGACCTGCGCCCCGGCTCGGACGCGGTCGTCGGCCGCGGTGTCCGGAATCGCCCGTGTTTCCGGTGGAACCGAGGATGGGGGCGAGGATTCGAACGCCGTCATGGCAGCCCTCCCTGGAGCGTACGCATTTACGCCGCCAGGGTCTGGAGCGGCCCGACAGACGGCTACCGCCGTCACACGCAGCATAGGCCGCCCACAAGTTGCGGTCTAACCCTGTGGTCGTGTCCGCACCTTTCCGGCCCGTGGCCGGTAAGGGGAGGCGGTGGGAGGACCGCGCCGGGACCGGAGAAAGCGCGTACTCGCGCACGGCGGTCGACCGGCAGCCCTGCTCGTGCCTGAACTCGTCCGCGCACGCCGAGGAAGGGGGCCGCGGGTGACCGCGATGCCGGAAATCACGCCGGATGCCGCCCGTCGGCAGCGCCGGGATCTCGGGGAGGCCGGTGAGGGACAGGAGACGGCCGCTCGACCGGACCGGCGGTCGAGCGTTGGGCGCGCTGATGAGGGAAGAAGAGCCGTGTGGGAGTGGTCTGCCGGATGGACGCCTATCAGAGGCGGCATCGCTGGGCGGGTCTGCCGCTGGCGGTGGTGTACAAGTTCGTGGACGACCAGGGCGCGTATCTCACGGCATTGATCACCTATTACGGGTTCGTGTCGCTGTTTCCGCTGCTGCTGCTTCTTGTCACCGCGCTGGGGTTCGCGCTGGAGGGCAACCCGGGGCTGCAGCAAAGCGTACTGGATTCGGCGCTCGCGCAGTTCCCGGTCCTCGGGGACCAGATCGGCGCGAACATCCATTCCTTCCACGGCAGCATCCTGGCTCTGGCCACGGGTGTCGTAGGCAGCCTCTACGGCGGCCTGGGCGTCGTACAGGCCACGCAGAACGCCTTGAACAAGATGTGGGGAGTGCCGCGCAACTCCCGGCCCAACCCGATCGCCGCCAGGGTGCGCAGCTTGGCGCTGCTGGCGGTCGGCGGCGCGGTGATCCTGGTGACCACGCTGCTGTCGGCGGTGACCGCATCCGGTGGCGTCTTCGGTGCCGGCGCCGGTGTGCGGGCGGCGGCGATCCTGGTGGCCGTCGCCGTCAACGTCGTGCTGTTCACCGTCGCGTTCCGGGTGCTGACCGCCCGGCGGCTCACCATCGCGCAGGTCCGGACAGGAGCGGTCACCGCGGCGCTGGTCTGGCAGATCATTCAGTGGGTCGGCGCGTTCCTGCTCGGCCACATGCTCACCGGCGCCAGCGCCACCTACGGCATGTTCGGCATCGTCCTCGGCCTGCTGACGTGGATCTATCTGGGCGCGGCCACCTTCGTGCTGAGCGCCGAGATCAACGTCGTCCGCGAGCGGCGGTTGTGGCCCCGCAGCCTGCTGACGCCCTTCACCGACAACGTCGAGCTGACCGCCGGGGACCGGCGCGCCTACACCTCCTACGCCGAGACCGAACGTCACAAAGGCTTCGAGAACGTCGACGTGGAGTTCGACCCGCCTCGACGCGACGACGCGGAGTGACCTCCGGGCCCCCCGCGCGCCGGGCCGCGTCAGCGGCGGGCGATCCGGCGTCCGCCGCCGGTGCCGGGCCGATAGTCCAGCCCGTAGTGCCGGAAGACGGCCTCCTCGTCCTCGGCCGGCAGGACGTCGTCGGTGCCGATCGTTGGGCAGTGCCTGACCAGCGCCTTGTCGTAGGCGACCCGGACGTGGCCGGGCCCGGCGGTCGCACCGTCCAGCGGAACGAAGGTCAATCGGTGGCGGGTGGGCATGCCGATCCGCACGGTGGCCATGGCGGCCTCGTCGGTGCTGGTGTCGACGTGAACGGACTCCAGTGTGCCGATCTAGTTTCCGCCAGAGTCGAGGGCGGTCTGGGTGCGCCATTCCCGGATGTCGGCCAGTCGGATCATCATGGCTCCTTACACCGGGCTCGACGGTCCGCTCGTCCAGGGCCGCCCGCTCGGGGAGGAGTAGACGGCCCTGGCGCGTCCGGCCCGACCTCCCCCGGGCAGTGCGGGCCGGCCATGTCCAGCGAAGCGCGACGCCCCGGGGACGGACACAGTCAATCCATGCATAACTCATCACTCGCGCCGATAGCCCGTCGCCTCGACCGGAAAACAGCAGAAATGGGAGGTGGGTTTCTCGCCCCCGGCGCTGCCGGTTGCGATGCGTGAGTGAAGCGCTCGGAAACTATCTGCGTTTTCCGCATATCGGCAATTAGTCGAGTAGGATAAAAGTATCCGGCAAACGGCGACATCCTGTTCTGAGGGTTGATCTGCCACGCCGGCCGCCCCCTGAGAGGGGGAGTCATGCAGATCTCGCACAGGCCGCACATCAACGGGCGCGCTGGGCAGACCGGTTCAGCGTCCCGGCTCAACCCACCTGACCCCGGAGTCCTCCCCGATCGGCGCGAGCCGACGCCCGCGCAGCGGACGGTGACGGCGGTCCGCACCAGCGTGGTGTGGTCAGAGCTGTGGGCCGTCGCGGCCATCTCGGTCCTCTTCATGGTGCTCGTGGTGAGCAACACCGGCGATGTGCGGGTCTCGTTCGCCGGGCTGAGCGGCGCCCTGCCGCTGGCGATCGTGCTCATGGCCGCCATGGCCGCCGGGATCGCGATCACCCTGATCCTGGGAGCCGCCCGCCTCACGCAACTGCGCCCGCTGACCCGCAAGCGCCTCCGCTGAGCACCCCCAGCCGCCGCACCGATCGGAAACCGAGGAAGGCGCCCGCCATGTGGACCACCGCCGAACGCCGCACCACGATCAGCTTGTCACCGCCCTCGACGCCGCGGCTGCTGCTGCGCCCCTCGGCCCCTCCCGGCTCGGCGCGGACTGTGCTGGACGGCGGCTGGTGGCCCCGGTCGGCCGACCCGGTCGCGGAACTGCCGGGCCTGATCCTGGCACTGCAGGACCACGGCCCCATCGACGACCACCGCCCCATCACTCACGTCCTGCTCCGGGCGGACGACTGGGACAGCCGTCCCCGCCGGTTGCGCATCGACGGCCCGGCCGACACCCGGGTGGTGCGGCTGAGCTGGTTCGACTCCCTGCCCTCGGGGCTGCTGACCGCGATCCACGCCGACGGCCGGCGCGTGGACCTGTTCACCGTCCCGGCCGCCACGCCCCGGGACGAGGCCGAGGCGTCGATGGAGTTGGCGTCCGACCCTCACAACGTCCTGCACACCCCTGACCTGCTGGCCGCCCTCGCCTCACCACCCGGCCGGGCGAACCGCCGGGCCGGCCCCCCGGACGGCTCGGAGTGCGCCTGGGAGTCCGAGGGCGGGCGGCTCCGAGAACAGTCCGCGGCACGTTGATCCGGCCCGCTGCCCCGGGCCGCCCGGCACTATGGACCATCTGCGATCGGAGATCGCCATGACCGCTCTCATCACCATCCCGCGTCCTGCCCGAGCTTTGGCCCGGGCCCCCGATGAGGTGAGGACGCCCGCCCGCCAGCGCCCCGGCCACACCATCGTCGCGTTGTCGGGCGCCCTGGACGGCGCCGCGGCTCCAGCGTTGCGCGAGCACCTGATCGGCGCGTTGCGGCGCAGCGGCCGCCTGCTGATCCTCGACCTGGGGGAGGTGGCGTCCGCCGACGCGGCCGGATTGGCCGTACTGGTCGGCATCCGGCGCCGCGCCGCCGTACTCGGCATCACCCTCCGGCTCGTCGCCCTCCGCCCTCAGGTCGCCGCGCTGCTCCGCGCCACCGCGCTCGACCGCGCACTCGCCGTCTACCCCGATCCGGATTCGCTCTCGGAAGCGCCTGCCCGATGACCATGAAGGACGAATATCTGCGGCTGATGAGGGGTCTCGTCGGCGGCATGGCCATTGCGGTCGCCCTCGTCTGTGCGCTCATCGCGGCGGTCGTCTTCCTCTCCTGACGCGGCCGAGGGCAAGGAACCACATCGTGCTGGGCGCTCGGTCGACCCGGCCGGCCCGGGATCTTTCGGTCACAAGAGTGGTCGGGTGAGGTGGTCGGCGGTGCCGCCGCGCCATTCGATGAGGAAGAGGGTGGCGTCGTCGCTGGTGATCCCGCCTCGTTCGCGCATGAGGGTGTGGGAGAGGTCGTGCACCATCTGCTGGACGCTCGCGCTGGCGGGTCCGACGCGTTCGATGGTGGCGATCAGGCGGTCCTCGCCGAACAGTGCCCCGCCGGTGGTGTGCTCTTCGACGAGGCCGTCGGTGTAGGCCAGGACGCGGTCGCCGCGGCGCAGTTGCCGGGTGTTGATCTGGGGTTTCGAGCCGCCGAAGCCGACGGGCAGGGTGCCGGGGCCTTCCAGGGCGCCGATGACGCGGTGGTCGCGGATCAGCATCGGGGCGGGGTGGCCGGCGTTGACCCATTCCAGGTGGCCGGTGCCGATGTCGAGGCGCATCATCTGCGCGGTGACGAAGTGGTCGGGGCCGAACTGGTCGTCGATGGCGGTGTCCATGAATGCGTACAGTTCGGCGAGGCCGGGCTGGGCGCGTCTGGCGTGCCGGTAGGCGCCCACGGCAACGGTGGCCAGCACCGCGGCGTTGAGGCCGTGCCCCATCGCGTCGATCATGGCCAGGTGCAGGACGTTGTCGTTGAGGGCGTAGTCGAGGCTGTCGCCGGCGACGTCGTAGGCGGGTTCCAGGATTCCGGCGACGGCGACCTGCGGCGTGGTCATGGTGAGTGGGGGCAGCAGCGACCACTGGATCTCCGCGGACACGCTCATCGGCTTGCGTCGTCGCGCCCGCAGGAACTGGTCGGTGTAGTTGTTCTTGGTGACCAGCATGTCGGCGACCAAGCCCGCGAGTCGCCGCAGCAGCCGACGGTCGTCGTCGTCGACGCCGTCGAGGGTCAGGGCCATCACGCCGATCTCGTCGCTGCCGTCCAGCAGCGGCAGGAACATCCGCACTCCGTCGTCCTGCGGCTGCTCGACGGTGGTCTCCGACAGGAACGCGCGCCCGGCCGCAGACCCCTCCAGCGGCAGCGGTTCGCCGTCGGTGAGGCCCCTGCCCGGCAGCGGCACCAGACAGAGCTGGGCGTAGTCCTGCAGCAGGATCGAGACGTCCCGGCCGCCGATCGCGCGTATCTCCTCGGCAACCAGGGGGGCGATGAGCTGCGGCGGCATCTCGTGCGCCCGGTCCAGCAACTGGCCCAGCAGCCGCTCGCCGAAGCCTTCGCTGCGGTCGACCGCGTCCCCGGGCCCGCTCAGTTCCCCCACAGCCGTCTATGTGCCCTCCGACACCGGTGGTAACTCCAAGTGCCTGACAATGTGCAGAGTGGTGAGGGGCCGGGCGGCCGCGCGATCGTGGCGGGAGGGGCGTCAGCCTGTGACGACGTGATCCCGGGCCCTTTATGGTGGGTGGTAAGGGGCTGACGGACAGCCTGAGCCGAGGAGATGGGGCCGGTGAGCGGGACGATGCACCAGGTCTGGATCGAGGCCGGCGGGGGGCATGACATGGTCCGCGCCGATGCGATCGTGATGCTCCGGCTGGACGGGACCGGACGGCTGACCGCGCAGCTGCGCGACGACGCCAAGGTCAGTGTGACCCTGCTGGAGGGCTCGTCCGACGCCCGCCCGCCCGACGACTTCCACCGCCGGCTGATCCAGACCGTCGCCCAGCTCGCCGACTCCAGCGGCGGGCAACTCGTCCACCCGCGATATGAAGGAGGCGTCTGGAGCTGGACCAGCGAACCCCTCTAGGGGCATGCCGCGCAGGCACCGCTCGGCGGAGGAAGCTGCGTCAGGAGGACGGCGCCTGGGAATCCACGGCACGGTACCTGGTGCTTCTTGAGTTCAGAACGGGAAAGCGCCCCAAGGCGCCGGTGTGGAGCACGCGTCACCGCGTGGCAGACCGGCTCTGAGCGGGAACCGGCGGCGCGGCTGGAACGTTCCACTCGGTGGCTTCCGGGGGCGGCGAACGCGGGGAGGTGTGCGGGGCTATGCGGCTGGGTCTCGACCTGGCAGCGGCGTCGCTGATCGTCCGGGGAGAGCCGCGTGAAGATCACCTACCGGGAGATCGAGGACGGGGACCCCGAGTCCGACGCGGGCGAAGACGTGATTCCGGTCGATTCCGGGCCGGACCCCGTGCTCGAAGCCCATCGCGGGCGGCAGGACGAGGCCCGGGCCGGGTTTCCGCCTGGTCGTGTCATCTTCGCGCGGGCGGGGGGCGGAGGGCGATGATGGGTGCGCACGGGCTGTCTGGCCGGGTGGTTGTGCGTCGGTCTTCGGCGAGTTGGACCAGGCGGGCGGCGGTGTCGGCGAACAGCAGTAGTTGGCGGGCGGTGGAGGGGCTGAACGGCTCGGCGTTCGGCCGCGCGAGGACGGCGAGGACCCCGTGGGTGGCCTCGCCGTTGTCGAGCGGCAGGATCAGGATCGGCCCGGCCGGTAGGGCGCTGAGCGTCTGATCGGTGACGATTCGCGCCGACAGGGCCCGGCGGGCGCTGAACGCCCGGCCGAGCATCGACCGCCCGCGCCGGACCGTCAGCCCGCGTATCCGGTCGCTGCCGACACCGACCACGACATCGATCCGCAGGGTATGGGCCTCTTCGGCCGGCAGGGCGATGAATGCCAATGGAACGCCCGCCATGGAACGGGCCCGCTCGGCCACGAGCTTCAGCAGGCTGGGCAGGGCGGTCCCGTTCAGGACCGCCGCCATCAGGTCGAACGAGGCGGTCAGCCGCCGCCGGTCGGCCGCGCCCCGGGACATGCCCGCTGGGCCCCAGACGGTCGCCGGTAGTTCGTCGCCGGTCATGTCGTCATCCCGCTCTCTTCGCTGGCCGGGCCTTGATGTCGCGGGCCGCAGATCCGCACTGGCCGCGGCCCGGTTCGGTGCGTGCGGGCGCCTGCGCCCGGTCAGGCCGCGGTCGACCGGATGTCCGGGGTCGCGTCCTGGGCGTCGGTGGCGGAGGAACCGACCATGAACACGCGGTGCAGTCCGGTGGCCCGCAGCAGATCGGCCGGCTGTGGGCGGGGGCGGGCGAGGGTCAAGGCGGTGCCGGTCGCTTCGGCCCGGCGGCGTGCACCGACGAGCATCGCCAGTCCGGACGCGTCGCAGGACGTCACGTCCGACAGGTCGACGGTCACGTGCGCGCCGCAGTCCCGCAGCGCGGCGTACAGGCGTTCACGCAGGAACGGGGTCGAGGTCGCGTCGAGTTCGCCGCTTATGGCGATGACGGTGCGCTCGTTGAGCCGTTCAAGGGTCAGGTCGACGGGTTCGGCGGAATGGTCGGCCGTTTGGACGAGGTGGTGTTGCGGCGTCATGGCGCCGGACCTGTCTGGGCTGAAGCGCCCGAGTATGGAGAAACCAGGGGATGCGGGCTTGGCCGCCCGCATCGAGAAGACCCTCGTCACCGTGAGTCTACGCGCTTGCCTTGCCATCGCGCTGTGTGTGAGGCTCCGACTGACCCCGGCTTCAGAGACGAGCCTGGACGCTCGAGGACTCCTCTGGGCGCTCCTGATCCGCGCCCGGGGCGAGAACGATGAAAGGCGCAGGGACGGCGTATCGCTCTGAAGCGCCGGCTTCGGCCGGCCTGAATTGCCCGCCGACGAGTGCGGCCGCGGGCGGGTCGCGTCCGTTGGACGGGGGCGGGTCAGCGATGCCGGGCCCGGCCGGGCTCGTCCGGGACGCCCGGATCCCGGTGGGCGGATCCGATGGACGGCTCGCGCGTGGAGTGTCCGGGATGTGCCGAGGGGAATGGGTCTGGTGTCCGATCGAGGGGATGAGCATGACCGGGCAGGTGGACGATCGGCCGGGCGCCATTCATGACCGCTTGGTGGAGGCGATGAACTCCGGGGTCCTGGCGACCGACGAGCACGGCCGGATCACGGCGTGGAACCCGCGCGCCCGGGAACTGCTCGGCTACACACGCGACGAAGTGCTGGGCAGGCCGATGCACCGGCTTCTGCACCGGGACGCCGACGGGCACGTCCCTCCCGAACGGGACTGCCGCCTCATGCGCGGGTTGCGCACCGGCGTTCCCGATCAGGGGGACGGCCAGCGGTTCGCCCACCGGGACGGGCGGCTGATGATGTGCTCCTGGTCGTCGGCGCCGATCTACACCGGGGACCCGGGCCGGACCGGGCCCGTGGACGGGGCGGTGGCCGGGCTGGTCATCGTCTTCCAGGACGCCGCCGACCGGGTCGAGGCCGAGCGCGAGCGGCGCGAGCAGATGGCGCGAGTGCAGCGGGCCAATTCCCGGTTGAGGCTGGTCGCCGAGATCACGACGGTGCTGTCGTCCACGCTGAACGAGCGGGAGGCACTGCGGCGGCTGGTCCGGCTCGTGGTCCCCCATCTCGGGGACTGGGCCGAGGTCGATCTGCTGGTTCGCGACGGCCGCGTGGAGCGGGTGGCCGCGACGCACCACGAACTGTCCGCCGCCGACATCGCCGGGCTTGAGGGGCCGCTTCCGCCGCTCCCGCGCGTGCCGCGGGGACCGCTGGCCCAGGTGCTGCGCGGTGGCGCGGCGGTCGTGGTCAGCGGCGAGGCCGACGTGCGCTCCGACGAACCGCTGGACGCCGCCCAGCGCGAACTCTTCCAGGTCATGGACGCCCAGAGCGCGATCATCGCCCCGCTGGCCGCCCGAGGTGAGACCTACGGCGCGCTGACACTGGGCTACTCCCGCCCAGGGCACGGCTACGGGCCGAACGACCGGCTCGTCGTCGAGGACGTCGCGCGCCGCACCGGCCTTGTCCTGGCCAACGCCCGCCTGTACGCCGAGCAGCGCAACACCGCTGAGGCGATGCAGCGCAACCTCCTCACCCCTCTGCCGCAGCCGGGCGAGCTGCGGCTGGAGGCCCGGTATGTGCCCGCGGCCCGAGTCAGCTGGGTGGGCGGCGACTGGTACGACGCCTTCACGCTGCCCGGTGGCGCCATCGGAGTGGTCATCGGGGACATCGTGGGCCACGACCTGCAGGCCGCGGCGCGCATGGCCCAGGTTCGCAACATGCTCCGGGCCCTGGCCTGGGACACGACCGCGCTGCCCAGCACCGTGCTGGCCCGCTTGGACGGCGTCATGGCCGGCGTCAGCGACGCCGACCTGGCCACCGGCGTGTTCGGCCGCGTCGAAGAGGCCACCGGCGGGCGGTGGCGGCTGCGCTGGTGCAACGCCGGCCATCCACCGCCGCTCCTGATCACCGATGACGGCGGCACGCATTTCCTGGACGAGCACGGAATGCTTCTGGGCGACCCCGACCTCACCGGGACTCGTCCCGACGGCGCTCGTGTCCTTCCACCCCTGTCCACACTGCTGCTCTACACCGACGGCCTCGTCGAGACCCGCGACACCGACCTGTCCGACCGCCTCACCAGCCTCCGCCGCCACGGTTCCCACCTGGCCCAGCTTCCCCTGCCCGACCTGTGCGACCAGCTCCTGGAGCGCATAGAGCCCAGCGGCGAGGACGACGTCGCGCTCCTCGCCCTCCGCATCCCCGGCTGACGGCCGCGGGCACGTGTACGCCGCTACCGGGCCGCAGGGCCAGAAGCCGGGGCCGCGGAACGGTCGGGCGATGGGGCGTCGTGGGAGCGGCGGCTCAGGGGCGGGCGGTGGAAATGTCGCAGGAGGCCAGGATCTCCTCCGGCAGTGCGAAGCCCGCCCCGGCGGACGCCCTGGCCAGAGCCGCCTGCGCCGAGGCCGGGTGCGCCTCGGGCGGCACGACCAGAAGCAAGAGCGGCTCCGCACGGCCGCAGGCGACCGCGACCATGTGGTCGAGGCGGGGAAGCCGGCCCACTCCGATCTCCCGGCCCAGGACCGCGATGCGAAGCGGCACGCGGTCCCAGTCGCCCACGTCGATGATCAAGCGGCTGGCGGTCATGCCCGACCGCCCGGCCAGGGCGGTCACCAATGCGGTGAGTTCAGCCGCGGCGTCGCGGGACCGGGGCCACCAGCCGCCGTCCATGACCCCGCGTCCGGCGCCGCCCGGCGTCAGCCGCAACCGCGGCGCCGCCGGAGATGGAAGCAGGGGCGCCGGGGGCGCGGCGGCGGGGTCCGCGAGCGGGACGCTGTGGGCCATGTCGGAGGCCCCAATCTCGGCCTGTCGATGGCCGGGCAGTACATCACCGAGGACGGCGCCGGCAATGCGGCCTGCGCACGAGATGCCCTCGGCAAGTACCACACTACGTCGCCGGGAGCCCTCAGCGGGGTCAAGAGCGTTCGGCCATTACCGGAGGTGAATCACCGCGACGCGCGTAGACTGCGGTCATCCGGCCAATGACGTCGTCCCGCCCGGCTGACTCGCCATACCGGCTCTTGCAGGGAACGCCGTGCCCCTTCCGGAACCCGCCCGCCGCGACCGCGCTCTGCGACCGTCTCCCATGAGCCCTGCCGGACCTGTGGCGATCATCGCTGTGGCGGTCATCGTCCTCACGGTGCTGTGGAAGACCGCCACGCCGCTGATGGCCGTCATCATGGCCGCGGCCGCTCTGCTCGCCGGAGTGATCCTGCTCGTCCTGATGTACGGGACCAAGCCACGCCGACGCCGTGAAGGCGCCGGTTCGCCGGGCCTGTGGCGGCGTCGGCGATTCTGAGAGTACGCCGCATCCGGCGGAGGTGAAGATCGCACAGCCGCCGCGGTGACGTCCGGCACCGGCAGTGCGGCCCAGGCTGCAGCCCGGTAGTGGTCGCGCCGCATTCCGGATCGTCTGACGTGCAACGTGGGTAGTGCCGCTCAGCGAAGGCCAAGAGAAGTGCAGTAAACGGCAATTGTATTTTGCCGCCCTCCGTCCGGAAAGTCGGCAAATTATGAGTATGATGTAGATATCTGATAAACGGGGGCATTGTCTCTATATGGGATGGCTCAAGTTGCCGGTCGCCCTGAGAATCACTTCTGCCGCATCTGTTGGGGTAGCGAAGCATCAGGTAGGCCCCGTCCCCGCCGACAACGCCCCCGGGGTCGCCGTCCGCGCCTCCCGGGAGAGGGGCCCAGACCTATGCGAACCACCGCCGAACGAAGAACGACCATCAGCTTCTCTCCGTCCATGACTCCTCGGCTGGCGATGCGGCCGTCGGCCCCGACCGACCGCGTTGGTCCGATGCAAGACGGTTCGAGTCGCGCGCTGCTGGACGGTGCCTGGTGGCCCCGCTCGGTCGATCCGGCCATGGAGTTGCCCGGGCTGGTCTTGGCACTGCAAGCACAGGGCCCGTCCGACGAGCACCGCCTCATCGTCCACATCATGCTGCGCGCGACCGACTGGGCCGCCCATCCGCGCCGGCTGCGCGTCGACGGCCCAGAGGACACCAGGGAGGTGCTGCTCAGCTGGTTCGGCAACCTTCCCGCCGGACTGCTCACCGCGATCTATGCCGACGGCCGTCGCGTAGACCTGCTCACCGTCCCGGCCTCAACCGACGATGCGGCGGCACGGGCCACCCTGGAAACAGCCGCCCGCCCCTGACAAGCCGACCGGCCCGCGCCACCCCACCCGGACACGAGCGACGACGCAGAACGCCGGGGAACTAGATGGGGAACGGCTGAAAGAACACCCCTCGGCACGCTGAACCGGACGCCGCCCGGCCCGTGAGTTACCAGCGGACGCGCTGGCGCCCGTCGGCGTAGGAGGAGCGCGCCGCCGATCCAGGCCCGCCCAACTCGGGGAGGAGTTTCTGGACACAGGCACTCCGCGCACGATTCATCACCTGCGCCGATGACCGTCGTATCCATGGAAACTCAGGGGATAGCCACCCCCGCCGACTGCGCGTCGACGGCCCGGCCGACGCCCGGGTGGTGCGGCTTAGCTGATTCGACTCCCTGCCCTCCGGGCTGCTCACCGCCGTCCACGCCGACGGCCGGCACGTCGCCCTGTTCACCGTCCCGGCCCCCCACACCTCGGGCTGAGGCCGAGACAGCGATGGAACTGGCCGCCCACCTTCGCTACCACATCCACATCCCGGCCTGCTTTCTGCCCTCACAATGGGGCCCGGCCATGTTTTCGTCCTTGCCATGGGCACCGCATCGGACGTACGGGCCTGAGGCCGAGCTGAACAGCGCCTGCTGGACGAGCCACGGCCCCAGCCAAAACGCCCGACCGGCCCGGGATACCGCCCACTCGCGCTGAATCGATCACCACGGCCGATCACCAGCCGATCACCGAGAGCCGGGCTCGACACCGACCGGGATCCGTGTCAGCCGGTCGCCTGGTCGGCGGCGTCCAGCCAGCTGAGCCGCTCGGACATGCTGCGGGCGCAGGCGACGACGGCGTGCACATGGTCGGAGTCGTCGGCCGCGCGCCACAGGATCGACCAGGGATAGAAGGAGACAGGTTCGGTGAGCGGGCGCCAGATCGTCCCCGGGAGCGCGGAGATGCAGGAGGAGGGGACGCAGTACAGGCAGCGGCCCTGGGCCACCAGGGCGGATGCGGCGTGGACGCTGTCGACGGTGCCCTTGTACACCGTCGGTGTGAAGCCGGCGGCGCGGCACATCTCGACGGTGAACTGGTTGAACTCCGGGGCCTTCATCTCCTCGGCCAGCAGCAGCGGTTCACGGGCGAGGGCCTCGGCCGGGACGGCGTCCAGGTCGGCGAACCGGTGCCCGCGCGGGACCAGGACTCCGAGGCGGTCCAGGCGGAAAAGGTGTGAGGCGACCCCGCTGGGGGCCAGTGCGGCGCGGCCGATGCCCACGTCCAGGCGCCCGTCGACGAGTCGCTGGTACTGCTCGGGGACTCCGGCCTCCACCTGGTGGATCACCAGATCCGGGAAGAGCGCCTGGGCCTCGTGCAGGATCTGCGGCATCGAGTCGTAACTGGCGTCGATGATGCCCACCCGCAGCGTCGGCGAGGTGCTCTGCGCGGTCCGGGCGACCTGGGCGGCGCGCTCCACCTGGTCGAGGATCTGCCGGGCCTCGACCAGGAGCGCCGCCCCCGCCGGGGTCAGGGCGACGTAGTGGGTGGTGCGGTCCAGCAGGCGCACGCCCAGTTCCCGCTCCAGCCGCTGGATCTGCTGACTCAACGCCGACTGCACGATGTGCTCGCGGGCCGCCGCGCGGCCGAAGTTGAGCTCCTCGCAGACGGCGACGAAGTAGCGGAGTTGGCGCAGTTCCACGTCTCCCGCCTTCCGGGCCGGAACAGCTGGACCCCTCCCAGCAGCGTACAGCGCGGTCCGCGCTGGAGTTCCGCGTCGCCGGGCCGACGGTTATCGCCGCCACTGATGACTCTTATCTGTATTGCCCGGTTCGGTCTTCCTGAAGGCCGGGCTCAACTGGTGATGGGCGCTTCCACGCGCCCGAGCCCGCCGGAGGCGTCCGAGCCGGTCGTCCCCCCCGGAGGGCGTCTACGTGGCATTGAGGACCATGACCACGATCGTGACCGCAGGTGACGCCAGCGGCAGCGCCCCGCACCGGACCGACGCCGGCGAGGGCGCGTGCGGGGCACCGACGACACGGTGCTGTCACGGCAGGGAGCGGGCCTCGAGGCGCTCGCAAGCTAGTACGCGCAGGTACTGCGTCACCTGCGCGCGGTCAGCGGACCCGCGCCCCGAACTGGACTATTGACCTGGCGGCAGCACATCGCAGTGCTGAGGAAGGGAGGCTTCGATGAAGCGCACGACGACATTCCACGCGCTGAGTTCGGGGGTGCCGTTCAGCACGAACGGCTCGGCACCGCGCTGCGGCCACGTGGACGATCTGACACCCGTCACGCCGCTCTCGCGCGGCTGCACGGCATGCGAGGCACAGGCCCACGGGTGGACCGCACTGCGTATCTGCCTCACCTGCGGCTGGGTGGGCTGCTCCGACGACTCGCCGCTTCGGCACGCGCGAGCGCACTATCAGGAGACCGACCATCCGCTTGCCGCCGCGATGGAGCCGGGATCGACGTGGAGATGGTGCTATGTCCACGAACGTCGTGTCTGACACTGTCGTTACTTAGAGTTACCCGAGATGCCGCCCCGGCTCATCGCCCCGCCGGTTGCCGAAGAGGTCCGGGCGATCGGCCGCCGGGACGCTGGTGGGCGGGTGCTACGGCCGCATGACGGCCGGCCGGGCACCGGGTACGGACCAAGGCGCCGCGAGATCCCTTCGAGGTCGTCCGCCCTCGGATACCCGGGCGTCCTCCGAGCCGTTCCGGGTGCCGGCACGGTCTGTCCCGCTGGGTGCCGCAGTGAGGGCGGCCAGCAGGTCGGGGGTGTCTCGGGGGTCGGTCGGCGGGACGTGGGAAGGGTAACGGGGCGACGCCGGTTCCATCACCGTCTCAGCTTCGGCTTCCAGCGTGGAGGCCGGGACGGTGAGCAGGTCAACGTGCCGCCCGTCGGTACGGATCGCGGTGAGCAGTCCTAGCCGGGAGCGCAACCGTCAGCGGTAGGACACCGCTCATACCGGCGGCTGAGATCCTCACGCCGCCGGGGGGCCGGTGTGACGGAACAACCTCAGAACGAAGACGACGCGGTCATCGACGCCGGCGACCGGGCCCAGCACGGGACCGGTGACCGTCCCGAGCCGATCGAGGTCGCCGCGACCCCGCCTGGACGGACCCGCTGCCGCACCGTATCCGGCACCGCCGCCCCGCGCCGAAGCCTCCGGCGGATCCCCCGCCGCCCCGGAGTGCGGCCTACGGACCAGCCGACCTGGGACGAATTGGACGACGAGTTCTGGGGGCCTGATTCCACCAGAAGATGAGGGAGTCCCGATGATCCAGATGGTCGACATCCGGGAATGGCGCACCCGCGCCGTCCTCGGCTCCGGCGGCCACAAGGTCGGCACTCTGGAGCCGGTCCACGTCGGCACCAGCGCGGCGACGGCACCATCGTGGCCCGGTCAGACTGCGGCGGGTTCCAGCGCCGGAGGCAGCGGTTGCTGGAGCGCTCGGGGCAGGGTCGAGTAGGTCCGAAGGCCGTGCTCAAGGACGGCATCTACCAGGATCCTCGCCACGTGCGAGCGGGGGGAGGCCAGACGCATCGAGACGCCCAGAGCCAGAGCACGGTGCCACACACTGATCAGAGCGGAGATCCCTGCCGCGTCACAGAACCACAGCTGTGACAGGTCCAGTACCAGCATCCGCTGCCCGGGGTGAAGCAGCGCCAGCAGCCCGTCGCGAAGCGCGGGCGCGGTCACCAGGTCAAGATCGCCTTGCAGGGCGGCGACGGTGAACGAAGGCCGACGCACGACCGACAGCACAACCCGCGGATGGATGTCGGTATGGCCTTGAGTCGTATACGTGGTGTTCATGATGTCGCTCCGATCGCGCAGCGGATCGCGCGGGCGGGTCGGTAGCGCGTTGACCAGCGGACGCGCTGCAACCCACGCTACGCCGCATACCGCCTGATCGAGGGCAACGACCTGCAAAGTCCCCTGAACGCGGATGCGCCCCGGGACTGGTGACGAGCAGGGCGCAGGTGGGCATGGTCCCACCATCAGGCGACGGGGAACTACCGGATCACGGTGGGGGATTAGCCACCCGAGGATCGCGCGCGCCGCAACACCCCGGCCCGTATGCGCAACGCATGCGTACGGGCCGGGGACCAGGTCGACGTTCAGGTCACGATCACGCCCGAAACGGCGGACACGCAACTACGGGCCGCCAACGCGGCGATCATGGGGGACGACGGCGGTCCGGATAGTGATCTTGCAGCCATGCGCGTGGTACCCCCTACCGGATTCGAACCGGCGCTACCGCCTTGAAAGGGCGGCGTCCTAGGCCGCTAGACGAAGGGGGCCCGGGGTGGCGGTGATGGTCGCCACTCGACTCGTCAAGTGTAGAGGACGGGGCGGGGCGGCGCGCAAACGGTTACCCGGGGGTGCTGGGACGGGTGGGGGACGGGAGGCGTCCGCCCGGGGCGCTCTCGGTCGGGGACGGGCTGCGGGACGGCCAGTCCGAGGGGAATTCGGACGGGAACGGGGAGGTCGGGGAGGCGGGCGGGGAGGACGCCGGGGGCTGGGGGTTGATGGTGCGGTCGGGGTCGGGTTCCAGGTGGCGCTCGATCTGGGCGGAGGTGAGGCCGAGGCCGCCGAGGCGCAGGTCGTCCCAGCCCTGGAGGCGGTGGGTGGCGCGGCTGAAGTAGAGGACGGACAGCTCGATCGGGGTGGGCTGCTCGTGCTCGAGGCCGCGGAGGCCGGCGCCGCCGGTGGAGCCCTGGACGAACAGGCGGGTGCCGGTCGGGAGGATCTTGGTGGAGCGGGTGTGGGTGTGGCCGGCGAGGACGAGGGGCGTCACGCCGGAGAACGCCTCGCCCTCGCTGGGGTCGTGGGTGACGACGAGGTCGGGGGTGGTGCCGGAGGCGCGGAGCTCGTTCGCGTGGCGGAGGCCCTCGGCGCGGAGCTGGTCGGCGCCGACGAAGTCGTCGCGGGTGCTCTTGTCGGGGGTGAAGCGGGGATCGCCGACGCCGTAGATGCGCAGGCCCTTGACCTCGCGGGTGCCGCCGTCGAGGACGATGGCGTTCTTCTGCCGGGCGACGGCGCGCTGGGTCTCCTTGGAGTCGTGGTTGCCGCGGACGTAGACGTAGGGGACCTTAAGGTCGGAGATGGAGTCGGCGAACTTGTCCTCGGCCTTGCTGCCGTGGTCCATGAGGTCGCCGCTGTCGATGACGAGGTCGACCTTGAACTGGGTGGAGACGGACTTGATGACGTTCCACGCGGCGGGGTTGAGGTGGATGTCGGAGACGTCCAGGACGCGGATGGTGGACGGGTCCGGCTCGTAGGTCGGGAGGGTCGAGGTGGTGGTGTAGAGCTCGGAGACGTTGCCGACGAGGCGGGCGAGCTGGGCGCGGTAGGCGGAGAAGCGCTCGACGATGCTGCGGGCGTCGCCGACGATCTGGGGGGCGTTGGCGAGGAGGCCGGTGTAGCGGGGCTCGGCGATCGACTGCGGGTTGAAGGTCGTCCAGGTGAGGAGGGTGAGGGCGGCGAGGCCGGCGGCGGCGGAGGACAGGCCGAGCAGGGCGCGGCGCCAGGAGCGGAAGAGGGCGAGGGACGCCAGGAAGCTCGCGGCGAGGGCGATCAGGACGGCCCGGACGAGCAGTTCGATGACGCCGTGCCGGATCTGGTCGGCGATCCGGTCGGTGAGGCGGTCGATCTCGGTGTCGTCCTCGATCAGCTTCTTGGCCTGGTCGGGGCGCAGGTCGGTGAGGCGGGCCTCCAGGGTGACGGGGCCCTCGTGGGTGTCGAGCCGGAGCGAGCCGAGGGGCGGGAGCTTCAGGGTCGTCCCGCCGTTCAGGGACGGCTGGAGGCTGAGCTGGACGTCGGTGGGGCCGACCGGGGTGATGTAGCGGCCGCCGAAGATGAGGCCGAGGTAGCCGGCGGCGAGGCCGATGACGGCGACGAGCGCGACGCGCGTCCACCGGTTGGTGAGGAACGGGACGACGGGGGAGCCGAGTCTGCGGGCGCGGTGGGCGGTGGCGGAGCCGAAGGTGCGGAGTGTCGCCAGGGCCTTGGTCAACCGGACCTCGGGCACGGGTTTCCCTTCTATCGAGCAGAATCGACGGTGTGATGGAGTTGTCGCGCGATGAGTTCGAGGACCTCGTGGCCGAGGCCCTCGACACCATCCCACCCGAGCTGACCGCCCACATGCGCAATGTCGTCATCGTCGTGGAGGACGACGCGCCCGAGCGCGGCCTGCTCGGCCTGTACCAGGGGGTACCCCTGACGGAGCGGGGGGACTGGTACGCAGGCGTCCTGCCCGATCACATTTCGATCTACCGCAGGGAGATCCTCCGGATTTGCGACACCCCGGATGACGTGGTGGAAGAAGTCCGGATAACGGTTGTACACGAGATCGCCCACCACTTCGGCATCGATGACGGGAAGTTGCACGAACTCGGATACTGACGCAAGGAATTGCGCACTGTAGGTCACGCGACTGCCACGCAGCGTGAGTTAATAGGGGAGGGCGCCCGGTACTGGGCGGACTGAACTGGAGCGCGCGTGGCGGGAAGGCAGACGGGCCGGCATCGTCGGCCGCCCGAGGAGCAGGCGACCTACCGCGAGGTGTTCGCGGTCAAGGAGTTCCGTGCCCTCTGGCTGGCGCAGGCGCTGTCGTACATCGGTGACCAGCTGGCGCAGGTCGCGCTGGCCGTCCTCGTGTACGACCACACGAAGTCGACGCTGCTGACCGCGCTGGTGTACGCCCTGACCTACCTGCCGCCGATCCTGGGCGGCCCCGTGCTGTCCGGGCTGGCCGACCTGTTCCCGCGCCGCACCGTCATGGTCGTCTGCGACGTGCTGCGGGCGGGCCTGGTCGCGGTGATGGCACTGGTGGCGATGCCCGTCGGAGCGCTGTCGGGCCTGGTGTTCCTGATCGTGCTCCTGGGGACGCCGTTCTCCGCCGCCCGCGCCGCCGTCATGCCGGACGTCCTGGAAGGTGACAGATATGTGGCGGGCTCCGCGATCGCGAACGTCACCCACCAGATCACCCAGGTCGTCGGCTTCCTGGCGGGCGGCGCGATCGTCGCCGTCGTCGGGACGTACGAGGCCCTCGCCTTGGACGCGCTGACGTTCGGCGCGTCCGCCGTGATCCTGATCGGCGGGCTCCGGCGGCGGGAGGCGCCGCGCCGCCGGGAGCGCCAGGCGCTGGGCCTGCTGCGCGGCACGCGGGACGGGGCGCGGCTCGTGTTCGGCGACCCGGTGCTGCGGTCGCTGGTGCTGTTCGCGTGGCTGTGCGCGTTCTACGTGATCCCCGAGGGGCTGGCCGTCCCGTACGCGGCGACGTTCGGCGGCGGCGCGGTCACCGCGGGGCTGCTGCTGGCGGCGATGCCGACCGGGATGGTGGTCGGCTCGGTGCTGTTCAGCCGGTTCGTCCGTCCGGCGAACCGGCTGCACGTCATGGGGTGGATGTCGATACTGGCCTGCCTGCCGCTGGTCGGCGCGGGCGTCCATCCGCCGCTGTGGTGGGTGGTCGCCCTGTGGGCGCTGTCGGGCGTCGGCAGCGCCTACCAGCTGGTGGCGAACACCGCGTTCGTGGCCGCCGTGCCGGCGGCCGGGCGGGGGCAGGCGTTCGGGCTCGCGCAGTCCGGCATCCTCGCCGGCCAGGGCCTCGGGATCCTCGCCGGCGGCGCCGCCGCGCAGGTCCTCGGGCCGGAGACGGTGGTCGCGCTCGCGGGCCTGCTCGGCCTGTCCGCCGCGGCGATGCTGACGCTCGGCTGGAACCAGCTCCGCGGCGCCGTGATCGCCGGGACGCGCGGCAACCCCGTCGCCGTCGCCCCGCCACCGGACGCGGACGGCGATGAGCTGGCCGCCGGGGCGCGGCGCTCCGCCCCGGCGCCGTAGGGGCCGCTGGGCCCGTGGGGCCGCTGCCCGGGGCGCCTCAGACCGTGGTGCGGTTCTTGTTGACCGCGTCCTTGGTCTTCTGGACGGCGTCCTGGACGGTCGGGGAGTCGCTGGCCTTCTTGAACAGGTCCTCGGCGATCGACGTCGGCGCGCCCTCCTCGGGGATCAGCACCCACCCGATGATGTAGAGGGCGAGCCCGGCGCCGCCGAAGATCGTGAAGACGGCGAGCGCGACCCGCAGGATGGTGGCGTCGACGCCGAGGTACTCGGCGGCGCCCGAGCAGACGCCCGCGACCATTCGGCCGTCGTGGGTCCGGCGGAGCTGCTTGGTCGGGGTCGAGGTGGTGTTCTTCTCCATGTCCATGCCTAGGATCATGCCCACCCGGCCGCCGGTACGACATCCGGATTCGCCCTGATTCACCCCTGAGAGTCCCCATGCCCGGTCAGGGGCCGTCCCTGGGGGAAGGAGCTCCGTTAAGAACAGGTTGACCCTTCCACGTAGGGTTATTGCCTGGACGTCCTGCCATCGACCTGGGCAGACTCGCCCGGGTCAAGCGATCTACCAGAGGGAGCGGCATGAGAGTCGGCATCGTCGGGGCCACCGGACAGGTCGGGGCCAAGATGCTCGAAATCCTGGCCGAGCGCGGATTCCCGGTGGACGAGCTGCGGCTGTTCGCCTCGGCGCGGTCCGCGGGGCGCACGCTCCCGTGGGACGGCACCGAGATCACCGTCGAGGACGCGGCCGCCGCCGACTACACCGGCCTCGACATCGTGCTGTTCTCCGCGGGGAAGACCACGTCCAAGGCGCTCGCGCCGAAGGTCGCCGCCGCCGGCGCCGTCGTGATCGACAACTCCTCCGGCTGGCGGATGGACCCGGACGTCCCGCTCGTCGTCGCCGAGGTCAACCCGCACGCCGCGGCGAACCGGCCGAAGGGCATCATCGCGAACCCGAACTGCACCACGATGGCGGCGATGCCGGTGCTGCGGCCGCTGCACGCGGAGGCCGGGCTGGCCGCGCTCGTCGTGTCCACCTACCAGGCCGTGTCCGGCAGCGGCCTCGCGGGCGTCGCCGAGCTGCACGACCAGGCGACCAAGGTCGTGCAGGGCGCGGACGCGCTCACCCACTCCGGCTCCGCCGTCGACTTCCCGGAGCCGTCGGTCTACGTCCGGCCGATCGCGTTCAACGTCCTGCCGATGGCGGGCTCGATCGTGGACGACGGCCTCGCCGAGACCGACGAGGAGCAGAAGCTCCGCAACGAGAGCCGCAAGATCCTGGAGATCCCGGACCTGAAGGTCTCCGGCACCTGCGTTCGCGTCCCGGTGTTCACCGGCCACTCGCTGCAGGTCAACGCCCGCTTCGAGCGGCCGATCAGCCCGGAGCGCGCGAGCGAGCTGCTCGCCGGCGCGCCCGGCGTCGCGCTGGCGGACGTCCCGAACCCGCTGCAGGCGGCCGGCCAGGACCCGACCTACGTGGGCCGCATCCGCCGCGACGAGACCGTGGACAACGGCCTCGCCCTGTTCTGCGCCGGCGACAACCTCCGCAAGGGGGCCGCCCTGAACACCGTCCAGATCGCCGAGCTCGTCGCCGCCGAGTAGCCCCGGCCCGGCCTCAGCTCGCCCGCCCTCCCCGGACCTCCAGGGTTTCGAGGAGGGCGGCGGTGCTCTGGGCGATCTCCGCGACGGCCCGCTCGAACGCCTCGGCGTTGTGGGCCGCGGGCGCGCGGAACCCGGAGATCTTGCGGACGTACTGGAGCGCCGCCGCGCGGACGTCCTCGTCGGTGACGTCCTCGGCGTACGGCGGGCGGAGCGTCTTGATGCTGCGGCACATGCCCCCATTCTTACTCCCCGACCCCGACATCCACGCCCCATCGAAGGACGGGCCCGGGACGGCGGGCCCGGGGACGGCAATGGCCCCCGGGCGGTCCTGCCTGGGAACTGAAGCAGGGCCGCCCGGGGGCCGGGCGGGGGGCGGGGACCCCGGTGGCGGAGGCACGGGCCGGGCCGAGATTCGTCCCGTGCGGTCCGCCGACTGTCAGCCCTGGGGGTGGGGGACGGGCTGTTCAGCAGTGCATCGCGGCGGCCGGTGGGGTGTCAACGGATCCATTCCGCACTGGATTTTCAATTGTGTGAACGGCATCGTGGAAAACACTGAAACCGGCCGCCTGCCTGCGCCTATTCGGTGATCTTGAGGTTGTCGAGCCCGGCCTCGACGAGGCTGCCGGAGCCCGCGTCGGCGGCCTCCACCAGGATGCGGACGGTCTGCCCGGCATAGGCCGAGACGTCCGCCGTCTGCGTCTGCCACGACCCGGCGCGGTTCACGGCCGCGCCCGCCTGGTCCAGCACGGTCGTGGACCCGTTCGGCCCCACGACCCGCACCCGGTACCGGTCGTCGGCCGAGCTGTTGTTGAGGTGGGCGAAGAACCAGGAGAACGACAGCGTCTTCGCCCCGGCAGGGAGCGCGATCGGCGCCGACTGGGCGGTGCTCGTCCCGCCGTCGAGGTCGTACGCGCCCGCGTCGGCCCCGGCCGCCGCGCCGGTCACGAGCGCGCCGCTGCCGCCCGCGGCGGCGAGCTGCAGGGTGGTGCCGGACCAGTTCGTCGGCTGTGGCGTGCCGCGCTCCCAGGCGCCCGCGGTGGCGGTGTCGGCGCCGTCCGGGTTCACCGTCCAGCCCGTGTCGGTCTCCAGGTCGTCGCTGTAGACGGTGCCGCCGGGCGGCTCCTGCGACCCGCCGTCGCCGCCGAGCGTCCAGACGGCGTACGCGATGGCGTCGGAGTTCCGGTCCAGCGCGGTGTCGCTGATGTTGGACGTGGTGTCGCAGGACGAGTGGTAGCAGCGGTCGAACGCGACGCCCGCCTGGCCGCCCCACAGCTGCGCCTGTTGGGTGGTCTTGCGTCCCTCGGCGCCGGTGAACAGCCCGCCGGCGGGGATGCCGACGCGGATGAACGGCCCGTAGTCGGACCGCCCGTCGAACGCCGTGTCCTGGACGGGCACGTTGATCGTCGCGAAGTAGGCGCGGAGCACCTGCTCGATCTGGGCGGACCCGGCCGGGCCGCCGCTGCCGGACGAGCCGTCCCCGTCGTAGGCGAAGTAGCCGGGGTTCGGGGAGCCGACCATGTCGAAGTTGAGATAGCCGGTGATCTTCGACTGCTCGCTCGCGGGCAGGTTGTTGACGTAGTACGTCGACCCGACGAGCCCGAGCTCCTCGGCGCCCCACCAGGCGAACCGCAGGTGCCGGGACGGCTGGTAGTTCGCGCGGGCGACGGCGAGCGCCGTCTCAAGGATGGCGGCCGTGCCGGAGCCGTTGTCGTTGATGCCGGGCCCGGCGGTGACGCTGTCGAGGTGCGCGCCCGTCATCAGGATGTCGCTGGTGTCGCCGCCCGGCCAGTCGGCGATCAGGTTGTAGCCGGTCGCGCCATTGCGCGAGAACGACTGGATGGTGGTCTGGTAGCCGGCCGCGTCCAGCTTGGCCTTCACGTAGTCGAGCGACGCGCGGTACCCGGGGCGGCCGTGGGCGCGGTTGCCGCCGTTGGCGGTCGCGATGCTCTGCAGCTGCGACAGGTGCGCCTTGACGTTGGTGAGCGGGATGTCGGGGGCGGCCAGGGCCGCCGGTGCGGCGGGGGCGGCCGACGCCGCGGCGCCGGGCAGGAAGGCGGACGCGGTCAGCGCCGCCGCCCCGAGCACCGCCAGGGTGCGGGATCTCATGGGTCCTCCAGAGGGGAAGGAACGGCCCGTGACGGGGGAGCGGGCCCCGTCACGGGCCGCGTGCGGGGGGCGGTCAGGACTTGGTGATCTTGAGGTTGTCGAAGCCGGCCTCGACGAGGCTGCCGGTGCCGTTGTCGGCCGCCTCGACCACGATGCGGACGGACTGGCCGGCGTACGCGGACAGGTCGTACGTCGCCGTCTGCCACGTCCCGGCCTTGTTGGCCATCGCGCCGCTCTGGTTCAGCACCGTGCTGGTGCCGGACGAGCCGACGACGCGGACGCGCAGGTAGTCGTCCGTCGAGCTGTTGTTGAGGTGGGCGAGGTACCAGTTGAAGCTCAGCGAGAGGGTCCCGCTGGGCAGGCTGATCGCCGGCGACTGGGCGGTGGTGACGCCGCCGTCGACGTCATAGGTGCCCGCGTCCGTCCCGGCGGGCGCGCCGGTGACGAGGTCGGCGCCGCCGCCGGCCGCCGCGAGCTGCAGGTTGGTGCCGGACCAGGTCGTCGGCTGCGGGGTGCCGCGCTCCCAGGCGCCCGCGGTCGCGGAGTCGGTGCCGTTCGGGTTGGTCGTCCAGCCCTGGCTGCTCTCGAAGTCGTCGGCGAAGACGGTCCCGCCGGGCGAGCCGTTGCCGACCGTGAGCGTGTAGGTCGCGGTGCGGTCGACGGACGCGCCGTCACCGAGCACCGTGATCCGGTACGTCCCGTCGGCGGTGCCCGCGGGGACGCTGACGGTCATCGTGGCCGACTGGCCCGCGGTGACCGTGCTCGGCGAGAACGACGCGGTCGGGCCGGACGGGCTGCTCGTCGCCGACAGCGCCACCTGCTGGGCGCTGCCGCCGGTGACGGTGGTGTTCACGGTGACGGTGGCGGTGCCGCCGGCCTGGACGCTGCCCGAGCCGGGGTTGAGCGACAGCGAGAAGTCGTTCTGCTGGGTGCCGCAGGACGCCTCACCGCTCTGCGCGGGGACGTCGATCGCGCTCCAGGCCGCCTTGACCGCGTTGCACTCGGCCGGCGAGCCGGGGAACAACTGCAGCGCCGCGTTGACGGTCTCGACGCGGGCGCGGGCGTGGCTCCAGCTGGTGACCTTGCGGTTCAGCCCGCCCATGAAGATCTGCCCGGCCTTCTTGACGCCGATGCCGGTGACGGTGGAGCCGTTGCAGGTCGGGCTGGCCGGGTTGCCGTTGGTCGGGTTCGAACCCTCGGCCAGGAGGTAGAACCAGTGGTTCTGGGGGCCGGCCGCCGCGTGCACCTCGGTGTTCGGGATCTGCGACGAGTAGCAGTTCGGGTCGCCGAGCGCCTGCGGGTTGTACATGTTGCGGATCGGGCCGGAGCCGACCAGGTCGACCTCCTCGCCGACCAGGTAGTCCGGCGGGTCGAGGTTGGCCGGCTCGTTCATGTAGTGCTCGGTCAGCGCGCCGAAGATGTCGCCGGCCGACTCGTTCATGCCGCCCTTCTCGTTGCCGTTGCCGCCGCTGTCACCGCCGGGCGTCGTGGTGAAGATGGCGTGGCCGTTCTCGTGCCCGACGACGTCCACGGACGTCGCCTGCTTGGTGCCGGCCTGGTTGCGGCCGAAGTTGGTGTAGCTGCCGTTCCAGTAGGCGTTGGCCTGGTTCAGGCCGACCCGGAGCGGGAACCCGCCGCCGCTGCCGTTGATGCCGTTGCGGCCGAGCCACTGGCTCAGCATGTCCCATTCCTTCTGGACGGCGTAGAGGGCGTCGACGCAGGCGGTCTCCAGGTTGGTGCCGCTGCCGTTGCCCCAGGCGCTGTCGGTGCCGGTGTAGGTGGAGCCGTTCTGGCCGCCGCACCGGATGCCGGACCGCTGCGGGTCCGTCATGGACGTCGCGGCGGTGCTGAGGTCGACGGTGCCGTGGTAGTAGCTCTGGTCGTCGGCCGCGTCGCGGACCTCGTCCCAGGTCTTGGCGACCTTGCCGGTCTTGGCGTCGACGAGCACGTGCAGCTTCGTCGGGGCGTTCTTCTGCGTGCCGGTGACGACGGTCTCGTAGACGAGCCGTCCCGTCCCTTCGGCGACCACCATCAGGCGCGGGGTGGACGCGCTCTCGACCTTGGCGACCTTGGCGCGGGAGGTCTTCGCGGCCTGCGCCGCGCTGACCGTCGCCTTGGTCGACACGTCGAGCTTCTTGGTCTGGTCGACGGACGTGCTCAGGACGCCGCCGCTCGCGTTCGTGGTGACGACGAAGTCGCCGCCGTAGACGGGCAGGCCGTCGTAGGTGCGCTCGTACTGGACGTGCTGGAGGCCGCGCAGGCCCGAGACGACGCCGCGCCGGACGATCCTGTCCTGCGGGGCCTTCTTGAACTCGGCGGGCTTCGCCGCGACCAGGCGGTCGGCCGAGGCGGCGGCGACGGTGCGGGGGTCCGGCTTGGCCGGGGCCGCGGGGGCGGTGCGGGTGGTCGCACCTGTGGCGGGGGAGGACATCGCCACGGCGAGGCCGACGGACAGCACCGTCGCCCCGATCGCGGTCTGGTGTCTCACGGGGGTGCTCCTTCCACATGCCGGACGGCGCGGGAGGACACCTGGAGGTCCTTGTGGGAGCGCTCCGTGGGGTCGCCGCCCGCCCGGCGGGGGGGTAGGGATGGGGGACTCATCCGGATGAGCTGCCCCGAAGTGCACCCCGAATTGTGAAAAGTGTCAATGAATCCATTTGTTACTGGATTTTCAAGTTCGGGGAGGAAGTTAATGGAAAGGCTGAATGCAACGTTCCTTGCAGCGCGAACGGGCCGGGCCGGGAAGACCGGCCCGGCCCGTCCGTCCGGGAACCTTTGTCGTGAAGTGAGCGTTGAATCGGCGCCGCGGCCCGGGGCCGCTCCGGCTCAGGGGGCGATGCGCCCGCAGAGCCAGGAGAGCGCCAGCGGGTAGCGGTAGTCGATGCCGCCGTGGCCCGCGTCGAACAGCTCGAACCGGATCGCGTCCTCCTTGACGCCCGCGTCGAGAAGCGCCTGGTGGAACGCCTGCGCGCCGACGTCGAGGAACCATTCGTCGCGCGTCCCGCCGTCGATCCAGATCGCCCGCTGCGACCGCATCGCCTCGGCGTGCTCCGGCACCATCCGGACCGGGTCGAAGGCGAGCCAGCGGTCCCACACGTCCTGCCGGATCACCCCGGTGACCGGGTCGAACGGCAGCTCGGGCGTGCCGTCCTCGCGGGCCGAATAGCACAGCGCCATGCCGAGGATGTTGAGCAGTTCCATGTCCTCGGGCTTGGTGAAGGACGTGCGCGAGGTGAAGTCGTGCCACCAGCGCCAGATGTCGCCGTCGTACTTGCGCAGATGCCGCACGCATTTCGGGAACTCGGGCAGGTAGCAGTACTCGAACAGCGCGTCGCCGGCGTGCGTCGCGAGCGCGCCGAACAGGTCGGGCCGCAGCATCGGCGTGATCATCGCGCCGTAGCCGCCGCTGGACTTGCCGCTGATCGCCCGGTGCTCGGGCGCGTCCAGCGTCCGGTAGCGGCCGTCCACCCACGGGACGATCTCGTCGCACAGGTAGGAGTGGTAGCGGCCGGTGCCGGGCGAGTCGACGAACTGGCTGCCGCCGTGCGCCGTCCAGGCGTCCACGAACACGACGATCGCGGGCGGGGCCTCGCCGGAGGCGAACACCGCGTCCGCCGTCTCGGGGAACGGCTGCCGGTACGGCATCCGGTTGCGCCAGATCCCGACGTGCCCGGTGAACCCGGTGATCACGTAGACGCTGGGGTAGCGGCGCTCCGGCTCGTCGTCGTAGCCGGGCGGGAGGTAGACGAGCACGGGCCGCTCGTGCGGGTCGTTCAGCGGGTTGCCGCGCAGCAGCTCGCTGTGCACGACGTGCTCTTCCAGGCGGCCGGCGAACTCGGCGGACCAGGGCAGCATGGGCACTCCCTCATCGCGGGTGGTGATCACCACGACGCTAACCCAGGGCGCGGCGTGCCGTCCGACGCCGATGTCACAATGCGGCGAGCCGTTCCGTCCACGTGGGAAAGGGAAGGGAGACAGGATGTCCGAAAATGCCGCACGGCTGCGCGAGCTGCACCGGCCCGGCGATCCGCTGCTGCTGCCGAACGTGTGGGACGCCGGCAGCGCGCAGGTCGTCCAGGAGGCGGGGTTCCCGGCGCTCGCCACCGCCAGCGCCGCGGTGGCCGCCATGCTCGGCTACCCCGACCACGAGGGCGCGCCCGTGGACGAGATGCTCGCCGCCGCCGGGCGGGTGATCCGGGCCGCGACCGTCCCGGTGACGGTGGACGCCGAGGCCGGGTACGGGCTGCCGCCCGCCGAGCTCGTCGAGCGGCTGCTCGCCATCGGCGCCGCCGGCTGCAACCTGGAGGACACCTACGGCGGCGAGCTGGCCGAGCCCGCGAAGCAGGCCGACTACCTGGCCGCCGTCCGGGACGCCGCGGGCGACGCGCTGGTGATCAACGCGCGGGCCGACACGTTCGTCAAGGGGGTGCCCGACCCGGTGGACGCGGCGATCGAGCGGGGCCGGCTCTACCTGGAGGCGGGGGCCGACTGCGTCTACCCGATCATGGCGCCGATGGACGCCGTGCCCGCCCTGGTCAAGGGGCTGCCGGGGCCGGTGAACGCGAACAACATGCCCGGCACGTCCCTCGCCGACCTGGCCGCGGCCGGGGTGGCCCGCGTGTCGTACGGCCCCATGCCGTACCTGCGCGCGCTCGACGCCGTGAAGGAGTTCGCCACCCGCGTCCTGGCGAAGGAGGACCCGCACGGCTGACGCGTGTGAGGGCGCCCACGCCGGGGCGCCCTTGCAAGCAATCACTTACACTGGCACAGTGAGACGAAATTCGCCTCTATGTCTCAGGAAGTGGGGCCGGTATGACAGCGATCGCGGCGGAGGCCGAGACCCCGAAGGTCGTCCTCGACTCCATCAGCGGCCTGGCGCTCGCGGGTGCCGCGGCGAACGTCGTCATGCAGCTCGCCCGCCTCCCCATCGGCCACGGCGTGGCCGAGAGCACGGTCGAGAGCGGCCGCGTCGACAAGCACCCGGTCAAGCGCGCCCGCACCACCCTCACCTACATCGCCGTCGCGATGCTCGGCACTGAGGACGAGCGCAAGGCGATGCGCCTGGAGGTCAACCGGGCGCACCGGCAGGTCCGCGCCAAGGAGCCCGTCGCCTACAACGCCTTCGACCCCGAACTCCAGCTCTGGGTCGCCGCCTGTCTCTACGTCGGCCTCGAAATGATCTACGAGATCCTGTACGGGAAGCCGTCCCCCGCCGAGGCCGAGGAGCTCTACCGCTACGGCGCCCGCTTCGGCACGACGCTGCAGGTGAAGCCCGAACTGTGGCCGGCCGACCGCGCCGCCTTCCAGGAGTACTGGGAGGACGGCATGAGCAAGATCCAGATGGACGACGTCACCCGCCGCTACCTGCGCGACCTGACCGAACTCCGCTTCCTGCACGCCCCGGTGCGCCTCGCCCTCGGCCGCTCCCACACCTTCCTCACCCTCGGCTTCCTCCCGCAGCCCTTCCGCGACGAGCTCGGCTACCCCTGGACGCCCCGCGACCAGCGCCGCTTCGACCGCCTCCTGCGCGTCCTGCGCACCGCCAACCGCGCCCTGCCCCGCCCGGCCCGCGAGTTCCCCTTCAACGCCTACCTCTACGACTTCCGCCGCCGCGTCCGCGCCGGCCGCCCCGTCGTCTGACCCGCCCTACGCGGGGTCGCCGAACAGGCACCGGCGGCCCTGCGGCGAGCCGAACATGGCCGCCGCGTCATGCCCGACGCCCGGCACGTGGACCAGCCGATGCACGACCCGCCCGGCCTTGAAGGCCAGATACCGGTGGTAGTTCTCGCCGCGCTCCCGCCGGGTGCCGCCCTGGGCCTCGGCGGCGGGATGGACCTCCAGCAGAAGCGCCCCGCGGTCGGCGTCCTCCTCGCCGAGGAGGTAGACGACGTCCCGCTCGGTGTAGCGCCGGAAGTACTCCGCGATCGCCGCCTCCTTGCGCGGACCGGCCGGAAGGCCCAGGTAGCCGGGCAGTGGACCGCCGAAACCGTAGCGCCACTGGTCGACTTCGAGGTTCCCGTGCGGGACGAACGAGCCGCCCTTCGGCCGGCACGTGTCGAAGTACAGGTAGGTCGACGGATTGGCGACCACGAACCGGACCGGAACCGCGAGACCGTCGGGCCCGCGACCCACGGCCGCGTACCGGTTCACGAACTGGCCGCCCGCCGAATTGCCGACGACGGTCACCCTGCGCAGCTCGGGGAACGCGCTCAGCCTGCCCAGCAGCTCGTCCATTACCGCGAACGAACTGACCTCCCCGAACCCGCCTTTCCAGCCCTCGGTGCTCCAGCTCAGGAAATGCGCGCGCTCACTGCGGCCGCGCACATCGTCTTCGGTGAGGAACTGCGGCGCGACGACCAGCCGGTGCGGCGCCGCCTCGATGGAGCGGAAGTAGTCACCGGCGTTGCGCAGGGCGCCGTGCACGACCACGACCGCCTCGGTCAGCCCCGGCCGCGGTTCGTCCAGTGACGAGGACGCGAACACGGGCAGGTTTCGGCCCTCCGCGACCAACGTGCGATCGCCCAGCAGCTCGATGGCCGTGTGCTGGACGTCGGCCTGGTTCGCGAAAGTCATCGTCCCCCCTCGGAGATCCCTCCATCTTGAGGGGGGCTCGGGTTGTCGGGGGCGGAGGGGCGGATCTGGAGTTCGAAGTCGCCCTTGTGGCGGCGGACGCCGGTGATGACGGCGTCCTCCAGGACCTCGGCGCCCTTGTTCTGGCGGCGCATCATCGGGTCGTCGCGGACGTCCTTCCAGAGGGAGAAGCACAGCAGGATCAGGACGATCGTGAACGGCAGCGCGCCGATGAAGGTGATGTTCTGGATGCCGTTGAGGGCCTCGTCGCCGCCGATCACCAGCATGATGGCGGCGACGCCGCCGGTCAGGGCGCCCCAGAAGATGACGATCCAGCGGGCGGGACGGGTGGAGCCGCGCTGCGACAGGGTGCCCATGACGATCGACGCGGCGTCCGCGCCGGACACGAAGAAGATCGCGACCAGCAGCATCACGATGACGCCGGTGATGGACTCCCACGGCAGGTCGCTCAGGACGTTGAAGGTGATCTGCTCCTCCGAGCCGTTCCCGTACGGGTTCAGGCCGCGGTGCTGCTGGTTGATCGCCGTCCCGCCGAAGATCGCGAACCAGACCAGGCTGACGGTGCTCGGCACGATGATCACGCCGGCGACGAACTGGCGGATGGTGCGGCCGCGGCTGATCCGGGCCAGGAACATGCCGACGAACGGGGCCCAGGAGATCCACCACGCCCAGTAGAAGATCGTCCAGTTGGCGAGGAAGTTCTTCATCGCCGCGCCGCCGGTCGCGCCGGAGCGGGACGCCATCTCGCCGAAGTCCTGGATGTAGACGCCGATGGAGGTGGGCAGCAGTTCCAGGATGAAGACCGTCGGCCCCACCACGAACACGAACAGGGCGAGGACGGCCGCGAGCACCATGTTGATGTTCGACAGCCACTGGATGCCGCGGGCGATGCCGGACACGGCCGACAGGATGAAGCAGATCGTCAGCACCACGATGGTCAGCACGAGGACGCTGGTGCCGAGGCTCTCGATCCAGCCCGCCTCCCGCATGCCCGTCTGGATCTGGAGGGCGCCGATGCCGAGCGAGGCCGCCGACCCGAACAGCGTCGCGAACAGGGCGAGGATGTCGATCAGCTTGCTCAGCGGGCCCTGGGTGCGCCGGTGGCCGAGCAGCGGCGCGAACGCCGAGCTGATCAGCTGGTCGCGGCCCCGCCGGTAGTGCCCGTACCCGATCGCGAGGCCCAGCACGGCGTAGATCGACCACGGGTGCAGCGTCCAGTGGAACATCGTGGTGGCCATCGCCGTCTCGATCGCCGCCTCGCTCTGCGGCGCGTCGGTGCCGGGCGGCGGCATGACGAAGTGGGTGAGCGGCTCGGCGGCGCCGAAGAACATCAGCCCGATGCCCATGCCGGCGCTGAACATCATCGCGATCCAGGAGACGGTGCGGAACTCGGGCTCGTCGCCCTCCTGGCCGAGGGGGATGCGCCCGTACCGGCTGACCGCCAGCCACAGCGAGAAGACGACGAAGCCGGTCGAGGCGAGGACGAACAGCCAGCCGACGTTGCCGAGGAGCCAGTTCAGCGTGCTCTGCGCGGCGGAGCTGAGGGTGCCGGTGGACGCCCCGCCCCAGATCACGAACGCCACCGACAGCACGGCCGTGACGCCGTAGACGATCCAGTCGGTGTGCGCGCGGCCATGCTGGGCGAGGCCCGCCGGTTCCGTGCCGGGGAACTCGGCCCCGGGCTCGCGCTTGCCCTTCATGATCTGGACTCTTGCCCGGATATTCACTTCTCAGTGATCGGGGAGAGTAATTCGTTCATGAGTGGCACGGCCGGCGGGCGAAGGCGTCCATCGGCGGCCGGACCGGCCGCCGATGGTGCGGTCGGCGAGCGTCAGCGGCGCGCGGTGACGCGGGTCGGCAGCGAGGCGAAGCCGCGGTCGTTGGACGAGCGGACCCGCACCGCCCGGTCGATGTCGATCTCGAAGTCGGCGACCGTGCCGGTGATCTCGCCGAGCGCGAGCCGCGCCTCCATCCGGCCGAGGTTCATGCCGAGGCAGTGGTGGCGGCCGTTCCCGAACGCGAGGGACTGGCCGGTGTCGCGGTCCAGGTCGAACCGCTCCGGGTCGGTGAACACGGCGGGGTCGTGGTTGGCGGCGCCGGCGAGCAGCAGGACGCGGGAGTCCGCCGGGATCGTCACGCCGTGCAGTTCGACGTCCTCGGTGGTGGTGCGGGCGAGCGCCTGCGACGGCGGGTCCCAGCGGAGCGTCTCCTCCACCCAGTCCGCGATGCGCCCGCCGAACGCCTTCGCGCGCTGCTCGGGGTGCAGCCAGGCGGCGTGCCAGGCGTTGCCGAGCGTCAGCATCGTCGTCTCGATGCCGGCGCCGACGAGCAGGATCAGCACACCGACGATCTCTTCGGGGGTGAGCCTGTCCTCGTCCTCGGCCGCGTCGATCAGGCCGGACAGCAGGTCGTCCCGCCGCTCCTTGGACCGCTCGATCGTCAGCTCGGTGTAGTAGCCGACGAGCGCGCCGATGGCCTGCAGCGCCTCCGGCGGCATGTCGGTGCCCGCCTCGTCCCGGTACATCACGGCCATCCCGAGGTCGCGGACCATGCCGCGGTCGGCCTCGGGGACGCCCACCAGCTCGGAGATCACATCGGTGGGGAACCGGCCGGCGAAATCGCGCATCAGGTCGAACTCGGCGCCGTCCAGCAGCGGCGCCGCGCACTCCCGCGCGATCTCGCGGATCCGCGGCTCCAGCGCCTGGACGCGCTTCGCGGTGAACGCCCGGGAGACGAGCCCGCGCATCCGGGTGTGCTTGGGCGGGTCCATCGCGACGAAGGAGAAGAACTTCTCCGCGTCCGGGCCCCAGAAGGCCGGTTCGATCCGCAGTCCGTTCCGGCTGGAGAAACGGGCCGAGTCCTTCAGCGCGGCGACGACGTCGGCATGCCGGGACAGCGCCCAGAAGTCGTCATTGTCGTTCCGGTAGACCGGTGACTTCTCGCGCAGTTCCGAATACACCGGGTAGGGGTCGTCCTGAATGGCGAAGTCGAACGGACTGTAGAAGAGATCCACCTCGCAACCATGGCACAACGCGCGCCGTTTCGGGGCCCCTGGCGGTGCGGTTTCCCGCCGCGACCTGCACAATGGGAGACTGCGATCTGCCCGTCCGCCGCGCCGGCGCGGCGGAACACCGAATCGAGGGCTGCGTTGGGTGATGAGCGGGTTCCGGCGGGGATCGACCCGACGAAGGCGCACCCCTCCCGGCGGTACAACTACTGGCTCGGCGGCAAGGACAATTTCGCGGTCGACCGGGAGTCCGCGGAGGTGGTCGCCTCCGCTTTTCCGACCGTCCGGCTGGCCGCCGTGGAGAACCGCGCCTTCCTGAAGCGGGTGGTGACCTACCTGGCCGGGGAGGCGGGAATCCACCAGTTCTTCGACATCGGCACCGGGCTGCCGTCGGCGGGGAACGTGCACGAGATCGCGCAGTCGATCGAGCCGACGTCCCGCATCGTGTACGTCGACAACGACCCGGTGGTGCTCGTCCACGCCCGCGCGCTCCTGAACAGCGCCCCCACGGGCCGGACCGCCTACATCGAGGCCGACCTGCGCGACCCGGAGGCGATCCTCGCGAGCCCCGCCCTCGCCGGCACCCTGGACATGACGCGCCCGATGGCGCTGATGCTGGTCGCGACCATGCACTTCGTCACCGACGACCACGACCCGTACGGGATCGTCTCGCGGCTGCTGTCGGTGCTCCCGTCCGGCAGCCACCTCGTGATGACGCACGCGACCGGCGACTACCTCACCGCCGAGGAGTACGCGGAGAACGAGGCGGCGAACGAGCGCAGCGGCGTCCCGTTCCGGCTCCGCAGCCGGGACGAGTTCGCCCGCTTCTTCGACGGGCTGGAGCTGCTGCCGCCGGGCGTCGGCTCCGTCGTCGAGTGGCGCTCGGACGTCCCCCCAAGGAACCGTCCCCGCATCGAGGACGTCTCCATGCTCTGCGCCGTCGCCCGCGTTCCCTGACCCTGGAACGCTCCTTCCCGCACTCGGTGGTGTAGCCCGCTACACCATCGATTCGGGAGCGCGGGCCCATGTGCCGGGTGCCCTCTCGAACCTAGATTCGTCAAGGTCAGAGGGGGATTTCACCCGGAGGGGATCATGACGACGATGACGGCCGAGGCGACCGCGCGGGCCGTGGGACTGGAGTCGGTCACCAAGACCTACGGCTCGGTCCGGGCCCTGGACGGCGTCACGTGGACGTTCCCGCGCGGCGGGTTCACCGCGGTGATGGGGCCGTCCGGCTCGGGCAAGAGCACGTTCCTGCACTGCGCGTCCGGGCTCGACCGCCCGACCGAGGGCACCGTCCGGATCGGCGACGCGGACATCGGCCGGCTCAGCGAGACCAAGCGGACCCGGCTGCGCCGGGAGCGGATCGGGTTCGTGTTCCAGTCGTTCAACCTGATCCCGTCCATGGACGTCGAGCAGAACGTGACGCTGCCGCTCCGGCTCGCCGGCGCCGCCGCCGACCCGGCGTGGCTGCGCGAGGTCGTCGGGCGGGTCGGGCTCGCCGACCGGCTGGCGCACCGGCCGTCGGAGCTGTCCGGCGGGCAGCAGCAGCGCGCCGCCATCGCCCGCGCGCTGATCACCCGCCCGGAGGTCGTGTTCGCCGACGAGCCGACCGGCGCGCTCGACCCGCGCACCGCCCGCGACGTGATGCGGCTGCTGCGCGAGGCCGTCGACCAGACCGGCCAGACGCTGGTGCTGGTGACGCACGACCCGATGGCGGCAGCGTGGGCCGACTCGGTGCTGTTCCTCGACCGCGGCCGGATCGTCGACGAGGTCGCCGACCCGTCCGCCGCCGCGATCATGAACCGCTGGGAGTCGCTGTGAGGAACCGCGGCGCGTTCACCGGGATCTTCGCGGCGCTGCTGTTCGCCGCCGCGCTGGTCGGCGCCTGCGGGGTGCTGATCGAGTCGGCGTGGCGGGCGCACGGCCCGGTGGAGCGGTACGGAGCCGCAGCGGCGGTCGTCACCGGGCCGCGCAGCGTCTCCACCACGATCAAGAAGCTCGGCGACCCGCCGGCGAAGGCGACCCGGCCGGTGACCGAGCCGTCCCGGGTCCCGGCGGGTGCCGCGGACCGGCTGCGGGCCGTGCCCGGCGTGCGGTCCGTCGTCGCGGACGTGTCGTTCCCCGTCCTGCTGCCCTCGGGCCGGACGCTGACCGGCCACGGCTGGGACTCGGCGGCCCTCCGCCCTTACGAGCTGAGCGCCGGACGCGCCCCGTGGGCCGCCGACGAGGTCGTGCTGAGCCGCTCCGCCGGAGTCGCGCCCGGCACGACCGTCAAGGTGCAGACCAACGGCACCCCGCGCCCCTACCGGGTCTCCGGCGTGGTGGGCGACGGCCCGGCCGCGGCGTTCTTCACCCCGGCCACGGCGGCGGCGCTCTACGGGCATCCCGGCCACGCCGACGCCCTCGCCGTCATCGGTGACCCCGACACGGACGACCTCCGGAAGGCCGCGCCCGGCCTCACCGTCTCCACCGGGAAGGCGCGCGGCGACGTCGAGTCCCCGGCCGTGGCCGCCGCGCGTCCCGACATCCTGGAGATGGGCGCCTCGTTCGCCGGCGTCGCCGTGATGACCGCGCTGGTCGTCGTGGGCGGGCTGATCGTGCTGTCGGTGCGGGAGCGGGCCCGCGAGTTCGCGGTGCTCCGCGCGATCGGCGCGACCCCCTGGCAGGTGCAGGGGCGGCTCGTCCGGGAGACGCTGCGCGCCGGGGTGCCCGCCGCGCTGATCGGCGGCGCGCTGTCGCTCGGCTTCGGCGCCGCGATGCTCACCGCGATGGGGCGCATGGACGTCCTGCCGGACGGGTTCGGCCCCGCGCTCAGCCCGCTGCCCGCCCTCGCCGCGGTCGCCGTCACGCTGCTCGCGGCGGTGGTGACGGCGCTCCTCGCGTCCCTGCGGGTCACCCGGATCCGGCCCGTCGAGGCGCTGGGCGAGGCGGCCGTCGAGCCCGCCGACCTGCCCGGATGGCGGATCGGCACCGGCGTCGTCTTCCTGATCATCGGCCTGGGCGCGCTCGGCTTCTCCGGCTCCACCTCCGGCGCGGCGGCGGTCGCCGCCGTCGGCGGGCTGGTGATGTCGCTGATCGTCGCGACCGCGTTCCTCGGGCCACTGCTCGCGCGGCACGGCGCCCGCCTCCTGGGCGGCGCCGCCCAGGCGCTCGCCCCGGTCACCGGACGCCTCGCCCGGCACGGCAGCGCCGCCGCCGCGCTGCGCGCCGGCTCCGTCATCACGCCGGTCGCGCTGGCCGTCGCGTTCGCCGGCACCCAGCTCTTCGCGCAGACCACGATCGTCCACGCGACGACCGAGCAGGCGGCGGCCGGGAGCCGCGCCGACCAGGTCGTCGTGTCGGCCGGGCCGGGCCTCCCGCCGGGCGCCGCCGAGGCCGTCCGCCGCGTCCCCGGCGTCACCGCCGCGACCCCCGTCAACCGCACCACCGTGGTCATGAAGATCAAGGAGATGGGCGACGAGGAGCTGACCTCGCTGCCCGCGCGCGGCATCGGCGCGGACGCCGAGGCCACCATGGACCCGAAGGTCACCTCCGGCCGCCTCCGCGACCTGCGCGGCACCACCGTCGCGCTCAGCCGCAACGCGGCGGGCGGCCGGCGCGTCGGCTCCACCGCGCCGCTGTGGCTGGGCGACGGCACCCGGATCGACGCCCGCGTCGTCGCCGTCTACGACCGCGACCTCGGCTTCGGCGACGTCCTGCTGCCGCGCGACCTGGTCGCCGCCCACACGGCCACCGGGCTGGACGATCACGTCCTCGTGCGCGGCAAGGCCGACCTGAGCGCCGCCACGGCCGCCTACACCGGAGTCCAGGCGATCGACCGCGACGCCTTCGACGAGGCCCTGTCGGAGGAGATCCGGCTCCAGGGCTTCGTCAACCAGGTCGTCGTCGCCGCGATCGGCGGGTTCATCGCGATCGGGCTCGTCACCACCCTCGCCCTCGCCACCGCCGCGCGCCGCCGCGAGTTCGGGCTGCTGCGCCTGGTCGGCACGACCCGCCGGCAGGTGCTGCGGATGCTGCGGCTGGAGGCCGCCATCATCCTCGGCACCGGAACCGCGATCGGCGTCGCCATCGCGGCCGTGACCCTCATGGCCTTCGCGACGGCGGTCACCGGCGTGCCGCTGCCCGCCGTCTCACCGGCCGCCTGCGCGGCCGTCCTCCTCGGCGTCGCCGGCTCCGGCACCGCCGCGATCCTCCTCCCGGCACGGGCGATGCTGCGCCGCCGCACCTCCCCGTCCGTCCACTGAAGACCCGTCCCTGAGCAGACCCCCCACATGAAAGGCACTCCCATGGGCAACAGCCTGCGCTGGACCATCGTCGCCGTCCTCCTCGCGATCAACGTGGTGGTGAGCGTCGCGTTCGCCGACACCTGGCTGTCGATCACCGTCAACGCCGTCACCGGCCTCGGCGCCATCGCCCTGGTCGTCGACTACTTCGTCCGGGGCCGCCGCCGCACCTGACCGCGCGGCAGACGGGCCCGCGTCAGGACGCCGCGCGCGCCTCGCCGACGGCCCGGACGAGTTCGTCGACGTCGGCGGGCGCGGTGCGGTGGCTGATGACGCAGGCGCGCAGCGCGGCGCGCCCGGCCAGCCGCACGGGGCTGATCCACGCGCGTCCGCCCTCGACGACCCGGCGGGCGAGCGCCTCGTGGTGCTCCCACGTCGCGGCGCCGGGGTCGGCGAAGCAGACGACGGGCAGCGGGGTGTCGTTGACGATGTCCCAGCCGGCGGCGGCGAGCCCGCGGCGGAGCGCGTCCGCGAGGGCGGCGTCGTGTTCGAGCTGCTCGGCGTACCCGGCGCGGCCCGCGACGGCGAGGCCGAGGAACAGCTTGAGGCCCATGAACCGGCGCGACCACTGCTGGCTGGACGTGTACGGGTCCGCGGTGCCGGGGACCTCGGCCGGCATGTAGGACGTGGCGACCCGGAACGTCTCCGAGAGGCCCTCCGCGTCCGTGCACAGGAAGGCCCCGGCGCCCATCGGGACGCTCAGCCACTTGTGCGCGTCCACCGTGATCGAGTCGGCGCGCTCGATGCCCGCCAGGGCGGGCCGCAGCCGGTCCGACAGCGCCGCCGCGCCCCCGTACGCGGCGTCGGCGTGGAGGCGCAGGCCCAGGTCGCGGCACAGGTCGGCGAGGTCGTGCAGCGGGTCGACGACCCCGGCCGCCGTGGTCCCGGCGGTCGCGACGACGAGGAACGGCAGGTCGCCGTCCGCCCGGTCGGCGGCCACCCGTTCTGCGAGGGCGCCGGTGTCCATGCGCAGGTCGGGCCCGACCGGGACGAGCCGGACGGCGTCCCGCCCGAGGCCCGCCGCGTGCGCGATCTTGAGCCAGGCGAGGTGGCTCTCCGCCGACGCGTACATCACCGGACGGCCCGGCAGCGCCCGCAGCCCCTCCTCGCCGTAGCGGGGCCAGGTCCGCGTGAGCGCCAGCAGCACGGCGGTCATGTTCGCCTCGGCGCCGCCGCTGGTGAACGATCCGGCCACCGCCGCGGGCGGGTAGCCGAGCCGTCCGCCCAGGAAGCGCAGCAGGTGCGCCTCGATCTCGACGGCCGCGGGCGCGTGCGACCAGGCGGCGAGCTGCGGGTTGAACGCGGCGGCGAGCGTCTCCCCGACGACGCCCAGCAGCGCCGGCGTCGGGTTGAACAGGCCGAAGTAGCGCGGGTGGGTCGTGTGGACGGTGGCCGCCCGCAGCATCCGGGCCACGTCCTCGACCACGCCCTCGGCGGGCACCGGACGGCCGAAGTCGTACGCGCCGAGCGCGTCCCTGAGCGCCTTCAGGTCCCGGTCGCCGACCGGCGCGCTCACCTCCCGCTCGGCGACCTGCTCGCGCTCGTCTTCCAGAAGGTCCACGACGTGCCGCCACATCGCCTCGGCGTCCGCGCGGGAAGGGGCGAGGGAGGCGCGTCCAAGGGGAAATCCATGCATGACCCGACCTTCGCGCCTGGGCGGTGACCAGGCAAAGTGGCAGCAATGACCATTACCGCTAAATAAATGACAGAGTGCGGGCCCGCCTGCCCGCGCTCAGCGGCTCAGGGTGGTCTCCTGCTCCAGGCGCGACAGCTTCTCGGGGTTGCGGACGAAGTAGAACCCCTTGATGAGGCCCTTCTCGACCCGGATCGTCATGACGGTGTCGGTCTGCCCGTCCAGCCGGATGACGAGCCCCGGCAGGCCGTTGACCTGGACCGGCACGAACGACGCCTCGGCGTGGAGCCGCCTCAGGCCGAGGCCGAGCAGGCGGCTCACCTTGTCGGACCCCACGACGGGCCGCGGCACGGTCCGGCGGATGCCGCCGCCGTCGCTCAGCACGACGACGTCCGGCGCGAGGATGTCGAACAGGTGCTGCAGGTCGCCGGTCTCGACCGCGCGCTGGAAGGCGTTGAGCGCCGCCTGCGTCTCGCTCACCGACACGGCGTCGCGCGGGCGGCGGGCCGCGACGTGCGAGCGCGCCCGGTGGGCGATCTGCCGGACCGCCGCCGAGGTCTTGCCGACGGCTTCGGCGATCTCGTCGTACGGCAGGTCGAACACCTCGCGCAGCACGAACACCGCGCGCTCGGTCGGCGTCAGCGTCTCCAGGACCAGCAGCATCGCCATCGAGACGTTGTCGGCGAGTTCGACGTCCTCGGCGACGTCGGGCGTGGTCAGCAGCGGCTCGGGCAGCCACGAGCCGACGTAGTTCTCCTTGCGGCGGCCGAGCACGCGCAGCCGGGACAGCGCCTGGCGGGTGGTGATCCGCACGAGGTAGGCGCGCTTGTCCCGGACGGTGGCGAGGTCGACGCCCGCCCACCGAAGCCAGGTCTCCTGCAGGACGTCCTCGGCGTCGACGGCCGAGCCGAGCATCTCGTAGGCGACGGTGAACAGCAGGTTCCGATGGGCGACGAACGCCTCTGTGGCCGGGTCGATCCGCTCGGTCCGCTCGGTCATCTCTGGCTCCCACCTGCCTGTCTCCAACAGAGCTGTACGCACGAGACGCCCGTCCCCGCCATTTTGTGACATCGGCGTCCCGTGGGACACGTCACACGGCCGGGCTGTCACAGCGGGCCGCCCGCCGACATCTCGTGGTCGTCAGGACGCCGCGCGACGATCCGCGCGGCGCGCGACGCAGACGAGTGAGGAAGCCATGTCAAACACGAAGGCGCCGCTCCCGGCGGCCTTCCCGCGCCGCTGGGGGGCGCTGGTCTTCATCGGGCTGGCCCAGCTCATGCTCATGCTGGACGCCACCGTGGTGAACATCGCGCTGCCGTCCATCCAGCGGGACCTCGGGATCTCCGACGGCGACCGGCAGTGGATCATCACCGCCTACACGCTGGCGTTCGGCGGGCTGCTGCTGCTCGGTGGCCGGATCGCGGACTACACCGGACGCAAGCGGGCGTTCCTGATCGCCCTGTTCGGATTCACGGCCGCGTCCGCGCTGGGCGGGGCGGCGGGCAACTTCGAGATGCTGCTGGTCGCCCGTGCCCTCCAGGGCGCCTTCGGCGCGCTGCTCGGGCCGACCGCGCTGTCGCTGCTGACGGTGATGTTCACCGAGCCGAAGGAGCGCGCCAAGGCGTTCGGCATCTGGGGCGGGATCGCCGGCGCGGGCGGCGCGTTCGGGCTGCTGGCCGGCGGGGCGCTCACCGACTACCTGGACTGGCGCTGGTGCCTGTACATCAACATCCCGATCGCCCTGGCCGCCGCGATCGGCGGGTACGTGATGCTGTCCGAGTCGCGGAGCGACGGCAGGGCGCGGTTCGACGTCCCCGGCGTGCTGCTGGTCACCGGCGGCCTGGTCGCGATCGTGTACGCCACGGGCCGCGCCGAGTCGGACGGCTGGGGCTCGGCGACGATCATCGGCCTGCTGGTCGCCGGCGCCGTGCTGCTCGCCGCGTTCGCGGTCGTCGAGGCCCTGGTGGCGCGGCCGCTGCTGCCGCTGCGCGTGGTCGCCGACCGCACCCGGGGCGCCGCCTACCTGGCCGTGGCCGTCGCCGGCGCCGGCATGTTCGCCGCGTTCCTGTTCATGACCTACTACCTGCAGGTCGTGAAGGGGTACTCGCCGATCAGGACGGGCGTGGCCTTCCTCCCGATGACCGCGGCGGTGCTGGCGTCGGCGGGCGGGCTCGCCTCGCGGCTGCTGCCCAAGGTCGCGCCGCGGACGCTGATCGTCCCCGGCATGCTCCTCGGCGCCGTCGGCATGCTGTGGCTGATGCGGCTGGACCCCGGCACGTCCTACGCGTCCGGTGTGCTCGTCTCCCAGCTCGTGTTCGGCTTCGGCGCCGGCATGATCATGCCGGTGGCCATGAACTACGCCACCCACGGCGTCGACCAGGGCGACGCGGGCGTGGCGTCGGCGAGCGTCAACACCGCACAGCAGGTCGGCAGCTCGATCGGCATCGCGCTGCTCAACACCATCGCCACCACCGCGACCGCCGACTACCTGGCCGAGCACGGCCCGAGCCCCGCCGTCGCCAAGCTGGCCCTGGTGGAGGGCTTCGCGGCGGCCGGCCTCTGGGCGGCGGGCATCCTCATCGGCGGCGCGCTGATCGTCGCGGTCCTGATGAACACCCCGCGTCCGGGAGGGAAGGCACCGGCCGCCGACGCCACCCCGGCGGACGGCGCCGAGGGCGTCGAGCCGCTGCCCGCGCACACCTGACCCCGGGGTGCGCCTGGTCGATGGGGGGCCTGCGCCGCCGCGACGTTGCGGCGGCGCACCGCCTTGGCTCGTGGGGGACGGGCGGGATTAGAAGACCGGCGAGGCTAGAAGACCGGCGAGGCTAGAAGACCGGCGTGCCGTCCCTGGTCAGGCGCCAGTTCTCGGTGTGGAACGCCGCTGGGTCGATGGTCCCGGCGGCGGAGGCGTACTCGACGATCGCCTCGCGGATCGCCACCTGGGCGTTGTAGACGACCTCGGCGGCGGTGATGTGCGGGAAGCCGCCGCCGCCCGACTGGCGGTAGTTGTTCACCGCGACCACGAACCGCTGGTCGGGGGTGACGGCCGTGCCGTCGTAGGAGAGACCGGTGATGCGGGAGCCCTCCGGCTTGGCGATGTCGACGTCGTAGGTGACGCCGGAGAACTGGTCGTAGTTGTAGTCGGGACGGCTGCCGGCGTTCGTCCACGAGGTGGGCTCGACGGGGGCGTTCGCCGCGACCTGCTTGAAGTACTGCGCGGAGTACTCCAGGTAGTCCTTGATCTGGGCGCCGGTGAGGACGCTCGCCATGAGGGTGTTGTCGTAGATGTAGAGGCCCGCGATGTCCCGGATGGTGACCTTCCCGGCGGGGAACGTGGCGGCGCGGCTGAAGGGTGCCGCGATCGACACCACGCGGAGCGACGCGTGCTCTGAGCCGGCCAGGGCGTCCTTCACCTTCGCCGTCTGGACGAGGTGGACGTAGTCGAGGATCGCGGTGTCCTTCCAGCAGGACTCCGCCGCCGACATGTCCTCGGTGGAGGTCGCCACCTCCTTGTTCACGTACGCCACGACCGCGTCGTGCTGCTTCTTGACGAGGGTGACGAGCGCCGGGTCCTCCAGGACGGTGTTCGTGTTCACCGCCGTCGCCGACTTGCCGGTGACCTTCCACCGGCCGCGCTCGTGGCGCAGGGTCAGGTCGAAGACCGACAGGCGCTCGCCCCAGCACTTCGGCTCGCTCATCACGACGGTCTCGCCGGTGGTCGTGTTCGTGACGAAGCGCTCGGGGATCTCCAGGTGCGCGTGCCCGAACAGGATGGCGTCGATGCCGGGGACCTGCTCGGCCACCAGGGCGGACGCGTTCTCGACGGGCAGCGCGTCGCCGTAGGACGAGGTGCCGCTGTCGCCCGAGTGGGCGCTGACGATCACGACGTCGGCCCCCTGCGCGCGGATGACCGGCACCCAGCGGTGGGCCGTCTCGACCAGGTCGAGGAAGTCGAGCTTGCCGGAGACGTTCGCCTTGTCCCAGATCGCGATGCCGGGGTTGGTCAGCCCGAGCAGGCCGACGCGGATCGGCGGGTACCCGCGGACGTGCATCTTTTTGATCATGTACGGGCGGTAGGCGGGGCGGCGGGTGCCCGCCCGGACGGCGTTCGCGGCGAGCACCGGGGCGTCCATCTGGCGGATCCACGCGTCCAGGAACGGGATGCCGTAGTTGAACTCGTGGTTGCCGAGGGCCACGGCGTCGTAGCCGATGGCGTTCATCTGGTCGGCGATCGGGTGCGTCCGGCCGGTCTCGGTGATCGGCTCCACGGTGGCGTAGTAGAAGCCGAGCGGGGTGCCCTGGATGGTGTCGCCCGCGTCGAACAGCAGGGTGCGGTCGCGTCCCCGGGCGGCTCGGATCTCGTTGACCAGGCTGGAGACGCGGGCCAGGCCGACCACGTTGCCGTCGTGGTCGCCGTACTCGGCGTCCTTGTAGTAGTCCCAGTTGACCGCGTGGCTGTGGATGTCGGACGTGCCCATCACGGTGATCGTGACGGACTTGCCGTGGCGGGTGCTCTCCGTTGCGACGGTGGCGGAGGCGGAGGCTGTGCCGGGCCAGCCCGCGAGGGTGAGGGCGCTCGCGGCCGTCAGCCCGCCGAGGACCTGCCTGCGGGTGACGCCCCGGGCGGTGTCGTGGCCGGGGCCATGGCCGGGGTTCGCGTTGTCCGGTACCCGGCACGAGCACCAGCGCGGCTGTGGATTCTCCATGGCGCACCCGTTCCTTCCGCAGGGGGACGGCAGAACGATAGGCCCGTCACTCGGCTCCGCGTTCGGTGAGATCTTCCGATCCTGGGGGACATTCGTTGGCACTCAACGACAAGCCGGGCGCTTCTCAAGGGGGATCTGAGGGGGATCTGAGGGGCGAATGGAGGCCGGGGGCGGCGCCGGTGTGGTCTGGGTCACAGAAGAAGTCCAATGTCCCAGTAGATCACTCTAAAACCAGTTTCTTGCTGTTTCGCCACTGTTGCCGGGTATGAGGATTCGTGTTCCTCTATTGAGGACGTTGTCCGGTTGTGTGAAGTCGCCGGCCGATTTCGCGGCCGCCGCCCGTCCGCCGCCGTGCGACCGCCCGCCAGCCAGCCGCCACCAGCCACATCAGCCGCCCAGCCACCGACGACGCACGCACGTACGCCACGCAGCGACAGCGGAGGGTCCGGATGCGCAAGGAGACGCTGGAGAGCTTCGTCCTCGGGGACGTACTCCGGTCACAGGCGCAGGTACATCGAAGACGGCCGTTCCTGAAGTTCCGGGACGGGGAGGTCACCTACGGCGAGGTCGACGCCGCCGCCGACCGGCTCGCCCGGTCCCTGTCCGGCGCCGGGATCAGGCGCGGCGACCACGTGGGCGTGATGCTGCCCAACTGCGCCGACTTCGTCCACATCGTGTTCGCGCTGGCGCGGCTGGGCGCGGTCGCCGTGCCGATCAACATCGCCTACAAGCACGAACTGCTCCGGCACGTCCTGGACAGCTCCGACTCCGGCTGGCTCATCATCGACGGCCCGTACGCCGAGCGCATCCCGGACATCGCCGAGCGGCTGCCGAAGCTCGGCGGGGTCCTCGTCCGCGACGCCGCCGCGGCCGGGGTGCTGCTCGACCGGCTCGGCAAGCCCGCCCGCGACCTGGGCTCCCTGCACGACGAGGGCGGCACCGTGGACGTGGAGGTCGGCTTCGGCGACCTTCAGGCGATCATGTACACGTCCGGGACCACGGGGCCGTCCAAAGGCGCGATGGTCCCGCACGCGCTGGCGCTGACCTGCGCGTACGACTCGCTCGACTTCCTCGACCGGTGGGGCAAGACGGTCTACTGCCCGCTGCCGCTGTTCCACGCGGCGGCGCTGTGGGACGGCATGCTGTCGGCCCTGCTCGGCGGCGGCTCCATCGCGATCGTCGAGCGGTTCAGCGCGTCGCGGTTCTGGGACGACGTGCGCCGCTTCGACGCGCAGGTCTGCATGAGCGTGTTCTCGATGATCCCGATCCTGCTGAACCGGCCGCCGACGTCGCGGGACCGCGACCACCGGCTGGAGACGTTCTACATGGGCAAGTCGAACCTCGACGAGCCGATGCGGGAGCGGTTCGGCGTCCGGTCGGTGGAGACCTACACCAGCACCGAGGCGGGCATCGCGACCGGCAGCCCGTACGGGGAGTGGCGGGTCGGGTCGTGCGGGCAGGCGCACGAGGAGCGGTTCCACGTCGCCGTGGTGGACGAGCAGGACCGCGAGGTCGGGCCCGGTGAGCCCGGCGAGCTGGTGCTGCGGCCGAAGCAGCCGTTCGTCCTGACGACCGGCTACTACGGCAACTGGGAGGCGACCACCCACTGCTTCAGGAACATGTGGTTCCACACCGGTGACCGGGTATGGCGCGATGAGGACGGGTACTTCTACTTCCTCGACCGGATGAAGGACGCCATCCGCCGGCGCGGGGAGAACATCTCGGCCTTCGACCTGGAGACGGAGATCAACCAGCACCCGGCCGTCCTGGAGTGCGCCGCGATCGGCGTGCCCTCGGAACTGGAGGACGAGGACATCAAGGTGTCGATCGTGGTGCAACCCGATACCGGGCTCGACCCGGAGGAGCTGGTCGCCTACTGCGAGGAGCGGCTGCCGCGCTCGATGGTGCCCCGCTACGTCGAGTTCGTGGACGCCCTGCCGCGCACTCCCACCGACAAGGTCGCCAAGTACAAGCTGCGCGCGCAGGGGGAATCGGGCATCACCGAGACGACCTGGGACCGGGAGGCGGGGGGCCGGTGAACTGGGAGGACACGCCGGAGCAGGCCGCCTTTCGCGCGGAGGTACGGGCGTTCATCGAGGAGCGGTTCCCCGCGTCGTACCGTCCGGCCGGGGACGAGGAGCAGAGCCTCGAACCCGAGGACGTCGCGGGCTACAACTGGCCCGTCGACCGGGTGTCGGACGATCCGGGGCGGCGCGAGGGCGCGCGGGCGTGGGCGGCGGCGCTGGCGGAGCGCGGCTGGATCGCGCCGCACTGGCCGGCCGAGTACGGCGGCGCCGGGCTGTCGCCGCTGGAGGAGTTCGTCCTGCACGAGGAGATGATGCGGGCGCGGGTGCCGACGGTGAACGGCATCGGCGCGTTCCTCCTCGGGCCGACGCTGCTGGTGCACGGCACGGAGGAGCAGAAGGCGCGGCATCTGCCCGCGATCGCGTCGGGCGAGGCGACATGGGCGCAGGGCTTCTCCGAACCGGGATCGGGCTCCGACCTGGCCTCGCTGCGGACGCGCGCCGTCCGCGATGGGGACGTGTATGTCGTGGACGGCCAGAAGGTGTGGACGTCCCTCGGCCAGTACGCCGACTGGCTGTTCGTGCTCGTCCGAACCGACCCGGACGCGGAGAAACCACACCGGGGCATCACATTCCTGCTCATCGAGGCAGACGCGCCAGGGGTCACCGTCCGTCCCATCACCGACATCCGGGGCGCGGCGCCGTTCTGCGAGATCTTCTTCGAGGGCGTGCGGGTGCCGGTCGCGAACCGGGTCGGCGAGGAGAACCGCGGCTGGTACGTGGCGATGAGCGCGCTCGGCTTCGAGCGCGCCGGGATCGGCGCCACCATCAAGTACGAGCAGGCCCTGGAAGACCTGGTCGCCTACCTGCGGTCGCCGGAAGGGCGGCGGTTCGCCCGCACGACGCCGGCGCTGCGGCAGGAGATCGCGCGGCGCCGGACGGAGATCCGCGTCCTGTACAACCTGGCCCGCTACACCGTGTCGCGGCAGGCGGCGGGCGACGAACCCGACTTCGAGGCGTCCATCAACCAGCTGTTCGGAGCCGAACTGCACCAGCGCCTGGCCCGCACCGGCGCGCGCGCGTTCGGACGTTCGGCCGCGCTGTGGGGCCGTGAAGACGCCCCACTCGACGCCGTCTTCACGCACATGTGCCGCGACTCGGTGGCGTCCACCTTCCTCGGCGGCACCACCGAGATCCAGCGCAACGTCATCGCCACCCGGGGCCTGAACCTGCCCCGCAGCTGACATTCACCCATGTATCCACCCCACCCGGGAGGAGATCCACCGATATGCCCGACGAGAACGACTACGAGACCGTCGACCTGCGGATCGAGGAACGCGTCGCCTGGCTGACGCTGAACCGGCCGGACAAGCTCAACGCACTGACGCCCACCACCATGACGGAGCTGCGCGACATCTTCCGGAGCGTCGACGACGACGAGGACGTCTGCGTGGTGGTGCTGCGCGGCGCCGGCGAGCGCGCGTTCTGCGCCGGGATGGACCTGGCCTGGTCGGAGAAGCTGACCCCGCGCGAGCGGATCGAGCAGGGGCGGCTCGGCGAGAAGACGTTCGCGATGATGGAGCGGCTGTCGGTGCCGGTGATCGCGGCCGTGCACGGGTACGCGGTCGGCGGCGGCCTGGAACTGGCGCTCGCGGCCGACTTCATCATCGCCTCCAGCGACGCGAAGATGGGCCTCGTCGAGATCACGCTGTCGGCGCGCCCGCCGTACCGGCCGAAGATGACCGAGGACGGCGACCCCGACCAGCCCGAGTTCGGCGGGTCCGCGCCCGGATGGGGCGGCGTGAAGCGGCTCCCGGAACGGATCGGCAAGGCCCGCGCCAAGGAGCTGCTGTTCACCGGCGCCCGCATCGACGCCGACCGCGCGCTCCAGCTGGGCCTGGTCAACGACGTGTACCCGGCGGACGAGTTCGACAAGCGGATCGGCGAGCTGGCCGAGCGCATCGCCGCGATGAACCGCTACAACCTGCGTCTCGTCAAGGAACTCGTCACGTACGGCTACGACTGGATCGAGCCGCACCCGAGCTGAGCCGGGCTGTGCTGGGGAAGGGTTTCGGCTAGGCAGGGCTAGGAGGGCCAGTGCAGATCTATCGCATCGATCATGTCGCGCAGGTGACGCCCGACCTCGACGCGCAGGTGGGGCTACTGGAGGGGCTGTTCGGTTTCCGGCGCGTCCGGAGCTGGGACAACCCGGGCGAGGGCGTGCGCGGCGCGCGGCTGGAGATCCCCGGGAGCCGGGGGCAGGCATGGGAGGTCGTCGCGCCGTCCGGCGACGGTTCGTCCTTGCGGACATGGCTGGACGAGCACGGTGGACGTCCCGGGCTGCACCATGTCGGCGCCGAGGTCCCCGACCTCGAAGCCGTCCGGGCGGAGCTCGAAGTGCGCGGCATCAAACCGACGGACGGGGCGCGCGGGCGGTGGCTGGAGGCGTCGCTGAGCCCGCCCGAGCACGGGACGGGGGTTCTGTGGCGGCTTCGCGGGCCGGGCAGCCTCGACATGTGCGGCGACTCGTCCGACGCGGCGGTGGTCGAAGGGGCGGGAGCTTCTGGGGCGGCGTCCTCGGGGGCGGGGTCCGCGGGGGCGGGGTCTTCGGAAGGGCCGTCGCTCGGCGTCGTGGCGCTCGACCACATCTGCCAGGCGTTCCACGACCGTGACGCGCTGGCCCGCTGGTACCGCGAGCTGGCCGGGTTCGTGCAGGTGTGGCGGACTCCGGACGACGAACACCCCGACATGGCCGACCTCGTCCTGAACATCCCCGGCTCGGCCATCTGCTGGGAGGTCATCATGCCGCGCGGGGAGGACTCGTTCATCGAGCGGTTCCTCGCGAAGGGCGGTCCCGGCGCCCACCACGTCACCTTCGAGGTGGACGACTGGGACAAGGCGATGGCCGCCTGCGAGCACCACGGCACGCCCACCTTCGACGACGAGGACGGCGTCACCGACGGGGCGGCCTGGAAGCACACGTTCATCCACCCGAAGCACACCGGCGGCGTCCTCGTCCAGCTGTTCTGGGAGGAGCGGCCCGGGGTGTGGGTCCGCTCGGACAAGGTGCCGCCGCTATGGACCTGAGCCTGACCGAGGACCAGGAGCTGATCGCCTCCACCGCCCGCGAGGTCCTGACGTCCCGCGCCGAGACCGCCGGGGCGCGGGCGATGGACGGCGACCCCGCCGGCTACTCGGCCGCGCTGTGGAAGGAGATGGTGGAACTCGGCTGGACGGGCCTCGCCTTCCCCGAGGAGCACGGCGGCGTCGGCGGCGACTTCCTGGACGTGTGCCTGCTGTTCGAGCAACTGGGATACGCGCAGGTCCCGAGCCCACTGCTGGTCTCGGTCGCTTGCTGCGGGATGCCCGTTGCCCGGTTCGGGACGCCGGAGCAGAAGGAGCGCTGGCTGCGCGCCATCGCGGACGGCCAGGTCGTCACTGCTGCACCGTTGCCGTGGGATCGTCCAGGGGACGGACCTACTGCGGTGCGGGACGGCGACGCCTTCGTGGTCAGCGGGATGGCGATGTTCGTGCCGTACGCGGCGTCGGCTGAGAACATCCTGGTCGTAGCGCGGCTCGATGGTGAGCCGCGTGCCTTCTGGGTGGACGCCTCGGACGTCACGCTGCACCCGGTGGAGACGATCGGTGCCGACCGTCCGTGCCATGTGGAGCTGGACGGCGTTCGCGCTTTGGACGTTCTCGGGGCCGACGCAGCGGGGACCGGCGCAGCGGGGACCGGCGCGGCAGGGGCCGACGCAGCGGGGACCGGCGCGGCGGGGGCCGACGCGGCGGAGGCCGTCTCGTTGTTCGGGGCGGCCGCGACGTGCGCGGAAATGGTGGGCGCGGCGCAACACGTCCTGGACATGACGGTGCAGTACGCGACGGAACGGGAGCAGTTCGGGCAGGCCATCGGGTCGTTCCAGGCCGTCCAGCACCACTGCGCGAACATGGCGATCGACGTGCTGGGGTCGCGGTTCATCGCGTACGAAGCCATCTGGCGGCTGTCGGCGAACTGGGAGGCCGCGCAGGAAGTGGCGATGGCGAAGGCGTGGGTGAGCGAGGCATACGAACGTGTGTGTGGTCTCGGTCATCAGGTGCATGGAGCCATCGGCTTCACGCATGAACATGATCTGCACTTGTTCTCCGAGCATGCGATGTCGGCGTCGCTGGCGTTCGGCGATGCTGACCTGCATTACGAGAGTCTGGCTGCAGACCTGCGCCTCGACTGATGTGAGAAGCCCGGCCGGGGCTGCTTCCGGCCGGGCTTTCTCTGTGCGGGTCTTTGTTCTTGCGTGCGCTCTACTGGTGGACGTTCTGGTGTGCTCTCGGTGGCTGATCTATTCGTTTGGCTTCACGTCTGGCCGGTTGCGCTCTGGTTGGGTCGCTCGGGGCGTGTGCGTGGCTTAGGTCCCTTTTTCTGCCGGTATTAGGGTGGCTCGGGTAGGTGGGCGGCTGAGGTGGCCTTCCGAAGGCGGTCGCGTCCGTTTCTGTTTTCGCCGGTTGCTGTCACGTTGGTTGCGGTAGCGGGCTGGGGGATGTCTTTTACGTGTCGGGTTTGGTGCGTGGTGCGGTCTGGTCGCGCTTCGCGCGGACGGTGGCGGCTGGGGCCGGGCCACGTGCCTCAACTCCACTACCGCAACCAACGTGGCCTTGGCCGGTGACTGGCGGGAGTGTGTGCGCGTGTCCGCAGGGGCCACCGCAACTGTCCACCTGCAGCAACCACACTTATCCGATAAAGCCGTGCTCAGCCACCGGCGACCGTTGGATGATCGTAAAGCGGTAGGGGCGTCCTTTTGTTTGTCCGGTGTGCGTGCGCCGGGAAAAAAATCTTGATGTAATTCTTGGGTGTGTCCAAAATGTCTGCAATGCAACTCGGGGGATGTCATATAATCTAATGGAGGTTGAGAGGGGAGGTGAATTGTCATGTTGGTTGCCGCCGAGACTGTCGAAGTTGAAATCGTTGGCGGTCAACGTCAACGTGAGTGGGAGGATCGAGAGTGGTTTCCTCCTGGTCCTCAGCTGGCCGTCTGTCTGTCCGGTGGAAAAGAGCGCTTGGCGGATCTGACCGATGACGAACTGCTCCAGGTGGCCGCCGCCGCACGTCGCCAGACCTCCTGGGCGCAGGCCCGGGAACTGGCCGCCCTCGCCGAACTGTCACGGCGGCGTACCGACGCCGAAGATGACGGCGACCCCGATTACCGCATCCTGTCCGCGCACGAGTCGGTCACTGAAGAGGTCGCTGCCGCGCTGACCGTCACGGGCAACACCGCAGCCACCTTGGTCCACTTGGCCGAACGTCTCACCGGTCCCTTGGCCGCAACAGGCAGCGCACTGGAGACCGGTCGGATCGACATGGCGAAAGCCCGTGTCATCTGCGACGCCGCCGACAACGTGCCGGACGAGGTCGCCGAGCGACTCGAAGCCGCCGCGCTGGAGAAGGCGTCCGAGCAGACCACCGGCCAACTCCGCCGCCGGATCAAGCGGATCGCCGACCGGCTGGCCCCGGCCGCCGTCGAGGAACGCAAGCGAGAAGCCGTCCGCAATCGTCGGCTCGAACTCTGGGACAACCCGTCCGGAACGGCGAACCTGGCTCTGTGCGACCTCGCCCCCGAGGACGCCCACGCCATCTACAACAAGATCACCGCCGCCGCCCACGGCGTGAAGCAGGAGGGTGACACGCGCACCCTCCCTCAGATCCGCGCCGACCTGGCCACGCTTCTCCTCTCCGGCACCGAACTCCCCGTCGCGGTCAAGACCCTTCACGCCCAGCCCGGCAGTCATCCGACGGCCGAGGCCGCCCGCAACCCCGCAGTTGCGGTGGTCGGCGCTGTTGCCGAGCCGACCGAGAACCCGGTCGTTCGCGACCTCGCGGCCATGGTCGAGCAGAAGCTCACCCACGTCCGCGATCGTGTCTCTCGGCGTGCACTCCCCGCCGCGATCGCGGACGCCGTCCAGCGCGTCCACGACCAGCTCGCCGACGCGCGGGACGCCGTCTGCCAGGCGGGAGACGAAGTCCACGGACGCCCCGGCTACCGGCCGTCGGCCACAATGCGTCGCGAAGTGCTGGCCCGTCACACCATTTGCGTGTTTCCAAGCTGCAATAGGGACGCGCAGCGATGCGACCTCGACCACACCATCCCGTGGCGTCCCGGAACCACCTGCCGCTGCAACCTCGCCCCGCTCTGCAGACGACACCACCGCCTCAAACAAAGCCCCGGCTGGACGCTCCACCAGATCTGGCCAGGACTCATGCTGTGGACAACTCCGTCCGGCAACTGGCACCTCGTCCGCCCGGACAGGCTGTAGCCGCGACCACCGCCCAATGCACATCACCACGACCACACCGAGCCAGCCCCTCCGGCAGCGACCGGGGGTATTCCCTCAGGTGTGGAAAGTGATCTTGCTGGGGAGCAAGTGATCAGTGGGTGAAGCGCCCACGTTCTTCGGGGGGAGAACCACACGTC